>SVNR01000074.1 GCA_015066815.1 Ruminococcus sp. | reverse complement strand
AAACTCTTTATAAAGTTTGTATATTAAAGCCCTTAAGCTTTGATATCTTTCCTGTACTCTTTTTCAGAATACTTAGCTTGCAGTTTTTTTAGTCTCTGCTTGACTTCTCTTAATTAATTCTCAAGAGTATCTACTCTCAAAGAATCTTCAAGGGTTTTGTTATAGTGCATTGTTCAATTTTCAAGATACTTTTTGTTGCGGACATTTACCTTTTGTTGTGTTCTCTCGTCCGACAGCTTTATTATTATAACACGCCTCACACCCGTTGTCAACACTTTTTTTTCTTTTTTTCTTTATTTTTTTGAGTTTGTGAATAATCAACAGTTTGTTTCGCGGTTTGATGATTTTTTATAAGAAATACTTCCCCGTATCAGCACGATATGTCACAGAAGTGCCGCCTCCATGCCTATAGTTCCGTTTATTTCATTATACTCATCCCATACTACGGAATACAGTCTGCTTCCGTAGTGCACTGTCTTCAGCCTGTCCATAGCCTTACAGAGAGGATTGTTTTCAAAGCCGCCCCATATCAGAACAGAAAAGCCTGCTTCTGCTGCAACTGTTCTCAGAAAATCAGAACACAGCTTCCTGTCGTTGTCCCTTATATACAGATATGATATCACGCCATGGTTTATTATACTGTCGGGCTTCGGAAATGACGGATAGCCTATAAGGGAAGTCGGAAGTCTGTACAGAAGCCTGTATATGCCGTTATATCCGCACATTCTGTACTGCTTGAGTGCCTGCTGGTTTCCGACAAAGCATGAGGCAATAATCCTGCCGTTTTCTCTTAAACAAAAAAAGCTTTTTTCTCCGAAGCCTCTGTAGTCGGGGCTGCACGGAACAAGACTCTGCTTTGAAAAATACTTCTCCATAAGCTCTTCAAAACCGTCAGTGTTGTTTTTTTCAAGTCTGAGGAGCTTTTTTCCGCCATGGAGGCAGTATGTGGTATAATGTCCGAGATATCTGTACACGGGCATGTTCCTGTGCTTTTTCTCAAACATCGACACTGCGTCCTTATTGTCATCAAGAACAGTTGTATACACATAGCGGCAGTCCGGTATGGAATTTTTCAGAAAGCCGTATGCTTTTGCTATGAAGGTCAGTCTGCGGCGATAATCGGGATGAACCTTGAGGCCTGTCATATATGCACATTTTTCTTTTATGCCGTTTACATACTCGTGTCTTATAACAGCTCCTCCGACAGCGATTATCCTGCCGCTTTCATTATCGACAGCCACCATGATATCTGCTTTATCTCCGTCTGCCGAAAAAGAGTCAAACGGAGACGGCTCACGAAGATACTGTATGTTCATCCCTCCGTCAAAGCTTCCGCTTCGGAAGATCTCTTTTATTCCGTTGTCGTCACTGCTGTCGGCAAATCTCAGCGTGTATCTGTTACTTTGGAAGTTCATCAAGGTTCTCTCCGATCGGGACGTTCATTTTCTGGTCGATCTCTTCACCAAGGCGCAGGTTCATTCCCCAGAAAAGCCCCCACATAAGAGGACTTGTTCTGCCAAGTGAAGCAAAGCCTCTGCTCAGAACTGTGCGCGGCGAAGAAAACGCCTTTCTTGCATCACGGCACAGCATGCTCATTTTTTCGGCAGTTACAAGCTTCGGATGAAAAGCAAGCTCTCCGTAGTTGTAGCCGTCCTCAAGCCACCACTTGTCGTATATCAGTCTGTTGTCTGCTTTCAGCCTGTCATACAGCGCTGTATTAGGAAACGGCAGCAGATGATTGAACGCCGCTGTGTAAAAGTTATGCTTTTTTGCAAACTCAAGGGCGTCGTTTACTGTTTTTTCATTGTCGTTATCATAGCCGAAAACAAACGTTGCATAGATCCCTATACCTGCGTCATGAATACGCTTTACAAGCTCATCACGCTCGCCCATAGCATAGTTGAAGGATTTGTTCATCTGCTCAAGGTTTTCCTTGTTGAGACTCTCAAAGCCTATCAGAATAATCTCACAGCCGCTCTTTTTCATAGCCTTAAGAAGCTTTTCGTTCTTTGCCATGGACAGCGTTCCCTGACCTGCCCACTTTATGCCGAGCGGTGTTATATCCTCAAAAAGACTCATAGCGTTATTATGATCAGCGACAAGATTGTCGTCCACAAGAAAGCTATATCTGTGTGGCGAGCTTTTTATATCATCAACAACAAGACTATGCTCACGGCAATAATATCTGCTGCAGTAAAACTTCGATATGGAACAGAATTCACAGCTGTGACAGCAGCCGCGTCCTGTTTCCACAAGCGATACCGGAAGATATTTTTTCCCCTTAAAAATACTCTTGTCCGGACGGACAGTGTATTCGCCTACTCCGCCGTGATATGTTTTTTTAAGCTTTCCGTTTTTTGCATCCTCTATCATATCATTCCATACTGTTTCAGCGTTTCCTATCACTATTGCGTCACAGTATTCTGCCGCCTCTTCAGGACACAGAGTTACATGATAGCCGCCCATTATTACCGGAATCCCTCTTGCTCTGAATTTTTCCGCTATCCTGTAGCTTCTCTTTGCTGTATAGGTTTCAACTGTAATACAAACAAGATCTGTTTTTGTATCATAGTCTATAAGCTCTATACGGTCATCAAAAAGCTCTGTTTCTATTCCCTCAGGCGTCAGTGCCTTCAGCACTGCTATAGTAAGCGGCTCCATTTTCCATGTGCCTATATATTTTTTTCCCGGTTTTTTTCCTATCGCCGGAAGAATAAAACTTATCTTCATGTTAAAAACCTCTTATAATACAGGTATATCCGAATTATCACACATAACGTCTCTTGTGAACCTGTGCCACTTGTCAGCATAGCCCTTGTAGCCAAGGTTCAGAGGAAGTGAAAGCCACGGACTGTGATTGAACGGTGCAAGTCTTTTCATAATGTTCATGTTTGAATATGTAGTTCTCCACGCACGGTCTGTTCCTTCCTCAAGCTGCTCTGCCGTCATAAGCTTAGGCCTGAAAACACAGTGCTGTACATCATACATAGCCCAGTTGTGTTCTGTTATTCTTCCCTCTGCCTCAAGCTGTCTGTAGTAACCGGTCTGCGGAAAAGGTGTGAGTATAGAATAACGAGGAAGATCTATCTTTGCTTTTATTATCATTTCGACGGTACGGTCAAAAACACTTTCATCCTCTTCATCACCGCCGAACGCAAAGCAGCCCTGGACAAGAATACCGTTGTCGTGTAGCTTATCCATAAGCGTAACGTAGCTGTCTACCTTGTTTACTCCCTTGTGAATATACTTCTGAGACTCCTGGGTTATTGATTCAAAGCCTATCAGAAGCCCGCGGCAGCCGCTTTTTCTGAATACGGTCATAAGCTCATCATCTATTCCGACAGAAGATGTAACAAGTCCGAGCCATATTACCTTAAGAGGAATAAGCGCTGTAAAAAGCTCTATTGCATAGGCTCTGTCCGTGATAAGGTTTACGTCGGGAAACAGCACATGCTTTGTATCAAGCGCCTCTATCTCCGCTACGACTTCCTTTACAGGGCGCTTCCAGACATGCTTGCCGAACGCCGCAGGATATGCACAGAAGGTACATGTATGACAGCAGCCGCGTATAGCCTCTACGGTTTTTGTTGTGATGTACCGCTTTGACTTCAGAAGCTCTCTGCGCGGTACAGGCTTTCCGACTATGGTATAGTCACTGTTCTGATGATAGAACTTCTGATAACTGCCCTTTGCATAGTCACGGATAAACTGCGGAAACGTCTGTTCGGAAAATCCTGTAAACACAACATCTGCATGCTCTGCCGCTTCATCGGGAAGCATTGACGGATGAACGCCTCCGAGCATGACGGTCTTTCCTTTTTTACGGAAATAATCCGCATACGCATAGCATCGGGGGGCTGTACCCGTAATACAGGTTATGCCTATAAGCTCTGCGTCTATATCAAGCGGGATCTTTTCTGCGGTCTCATCATAGATAACCACCTCTGTATCTACGTCTTCAGGAACAAGTGCCGCAAGAGTAGTAAGTGTAAGAGGTGCATAGTGCAGGGATTTTCCGAAGCTCCCTGAGTATCTGTGCATGGCGCCTGCAGGTGCAAGCAAAGCTATTTTTATCATTTTTTCTATTCATCCCTTCCTGTAGTTTTACTATAATAATTGAAAATATTTTTCCCAGTCTTTTTTCGCACTGAGATACGACGGTTTTATATCGCCTGCTCTCATTCCTTCTGATGTAAGCCGTTCTATATAGGTTCTGGCAGGATCTTTTCTGACTACTCTTACCTGTGCCATACGAAGCTGTCCGAGTCTGCGGCAGTAGTTGTAGTGATAGCTTTCACACAACAGAGCGTCAAGCTCTTCACGGGATATTTTTTCCGAGTCTGTATACAGACAATAACGGTTGCCGTCCGGAGCGAGCATGCAGAAGTTTTCTGAAGCACCGAGTTTTATACACACACTCCGTACAAAATCCTCTGTAAGCTTTTCACCGAACATATCGACTGATATTCCGTTCCTTCTTAAAAACCTTATAAGAGGAGGTCTGTCTTCAAAAACCTTTAAAACTTTTATTATGTCACCTATACAGTATCTGTAAAAGCCGCCGCCTGTAGTTACTATAACCTCATACTCACCCTCGGCAAGTCTGTCTGCGGTTACTATCTGTCCGTCAGTCATACTGCGGAACTCAAAAAAGTGCGAATACACACTGAGCCTGCTCCCCTCCTCTCCGCAAAGCGGAAAAGATATGAAGCACTCTGTTGCGAGAATCCCCTTCGGCTGGATCAGGACTTCCGGAAACAGCCTCTGAAGCGAAGGTACATGATCTGCGGCACTTCCGTCCGCCCAGCAGCTTATCACTGCAAGCTTCGGAAATACCTTGTCAAAACGTTTTTCTGAAACCGCCCTGAGAAAGTCCTCTCTGCGTTCAAGGGGTAATGAAGCAGAAAGCTTTTCGGCGTTGTCGCTTATAAAATCACACAGAATAGTTAGAAAAGTAGGATTCCATACCGATATAAGCGAAAGCTCACGGCAGCATATAAGCTGCGATGCAGTTTTAAAATAAAAATCCTGCATATCCTCGGAAAACTTTACTGACGGATCAACAGCAAACAGCCTGTTCATAACAGCTCTCGCAACAGCACCGAAGTATTCCGAGTCCTCCTCAAAGCCTACGGAAATACCGCCTTTTGTAAAGCTTTTTCCTTCGGTAACAGGAGTTATTGACCAGTAGCTTTTTCCGTATGATGAGCCTCTGACCGACTTTCCGATATCATAGAGCCATGGCTTTATTCCTCGTAAAAACTCACGGCTCAGCGCTTCAGTATATGGTATCATTTTCTTGCCGCCTGACGAACCGCTCGTCAGCTCAAAAAGCTTCAGCTTTTGTGACGTCAGAATATTTTTCTCTCCGTCTGCCATAGCCTCTATATACGGCTCATAGTCCTCATACACTGTAAGAGGAACGTTTTTTACAAAATCCTCATAGCTTTTTATACTTTTAAAGCTGTATTTTTTACCGTAAACAGTGTTCCTGTTTTTATGAAGAAGCTCTGAGAGGTATTTTTCCTGAACTTTTTTTATATCGCACGGTACAGAAAAACGTCTGTACTCACCATAGTAAAGCGCCTGACATATTCCGTTTAAAAACCTGCATACAAGACTCATCCCAGCAGCAGCCTCTCCGCACGTTTTTTCAGATACGCCCTGTCTATACGGGCAAGACATGCTATATCATTTCCGTCTGTATGTCCGGGATTTGCATGACAGAAGAACGCGATATCCCTGTTTTTCATCTCATGCTCTCCGATATCAGAAACCCCTGACTTCAGCTTGTCCTTCTGCGACCTGTATTCTATAACGCCGCTTTCGGGGTTATATTCGTCAGGATACAGAGTGCCTGCATAAGCGTCGATGATCTTTTTTTCATAGGAAGGCGTTTCTTTACGGTAATCAGGATAAAAATGCTCCCAGAACACCGGCAGAATACGGTACGTCTTGTAGCCCTTACAGATAAGGAACCAGTAAAACTCATCGTACTTTTCCGCAAAGTCAAACCAGAACCTTGCCCACACTTTGAAAAGCTCCGTATCTCCCCAGTGGTCCTTATGTATTATTGTGTCACCCGAAAAAACTCCGTGCACTTTCCGTCCGTCCACATCGACAGCTATCACCTTCTGAGTCGTGAAGCCGACAGTAACAGCGTTCTCATCCTGCAGCACCAGACAATAGTCCTTGTCATAAAAATCCCGTCTGAAAACTTTCTCATCGGTATTGTCATAAAACTGTGACATCAGACTATACATAGAAGCTATCTCTTCTTCACCGAACTCTCTTACAGGCTTTATAGTTCCCTTCAGCATATTATCTCTCCTTCTTTTCCTCAAGTCCGAATCTCATTCCCTGCTTCTTGAAAACCTCTTTTCTGAAAAGCGGGTTATATATCAGATATGTTCCGAATCTGTATGGTGTACGCATGTTTGTATGAAGCTCAAAGGCTCTCGTAAAGATAGAAAAAGGACTGTTGAAACGGCTGCGGCATCTGAAGGAGATCTCCGTAAGCTCATCAGGAGTCATATTTTTCGGAACTATGCTTGCATAGTTGAACCTGTAATCCTCATGAAGCCACCATTTTCCGTCATATAGCAGACGTCCTTCTTTTTGCATTTTTTCGTACAGAGGCGTGTTCGGGTATGGCATAAGGATATTGAACGCTGCAAACGTAAACTTGTTTTTTATAGCAAAGTCGCATGTTGCTTTTATTGTTTCTATCGTATCACTGTCATGTCCCACAGTAAACGCAGCCCATGTCTGGAGACCCCATTTTCTGAGTTTTTTTATTTCTTTACTGTAAAGCTCTCCTGCTGCTCTTTTGTTTGTGTATTTTTTCATCTCGCTTATGCAGTCAAGGGTGATCGATTCAAAGCCTATTACAAGTCCTAAGCATCCGCTCCTCACCATAAGGCTCATAAGCTCATCATCCTCAAGCATATCAAGACTTCCCTGACTTACCCATTTTATCTTAAGAGGGATAAGCGCTCTGAAAAGCTCCTTTGCTTTTTTACGGTCACAGACTATATTGTCATCTACAAAAAACAAGAGCTTTCTTTTCTGGGATTTTATTTCTCTTATTACATCATCTACAGGACGGCAGTAATGCCGTGCCCTGAAGTACACTGACGAAGCACAGAAGCTGCACTTGTGACTGCAGCCTCTTGAAAACTGCAGCAGCGTTATGGGAAGATATCCCTTGCCCTCAAAAATATCACGTCTTGCGATAATGTTCTTCTGCGGAAATTCAGGCTGCACGGGAACATAGTGCTTTTTCAGACATCCGTTCCTGAAATCCTCAAGCATATCCGCCCATACAGGCTCTGCATCACCTGATATCACACAGTCGCAGTGCTCTGCGACCTCCTCGGGTATGAGAACTGCGTGCATGCCTCCCATGACTGTTGTAACACCTCTTCTGCGGTACTCTGCACTTATCTCATATGCTCTTCTTGCAGTAAAGGTTTCTACTGTTATGGCTACTATATCTGAAGGCTCGTCATACGGTATCTGTTCCATACGGTCATCATACATAACCACTTCAATATCGTCGGGAGTAAGTGCCGCAAGTATTCCAAGCCCCAGAGGCTCCATTCTTGCTTCATCAACATAAAGACTGTGCTCCCGCCTGCCTATGTTCGGTTTAATCAACGTCAGTTTCATTAAGAATCCCTCCAAGAAGCTGTCCCTGCTTTTTGTGTATCTCCCGTCTTGAGATAAAGTTTACAAGCAGGAAAACGAAAAGATTTGTGGGACTAAAGTTCGAACGGTTTGAAAAAAGTCTTTTTATGATACAGCCAAAAGAATAAAACTTTGTTCTGATCCTGAGACAGCCGTCATGAAGCTCGTCCGGAGTCATATTTTCCGGGATAAAGGCTGTATCGCCATAACGGTATTTGTCTGATAACCACCATTTTTTGTAAAGAAGTCTGTTTTCCCGGCTCAGCTTTTCGTATACTCCTGTTCCGGGCATAGGTATAAGAGGGTTGAAGTTTGTGACTGCTATGCCGTTTCTGACCGCAAAGTCAAGTGTCCGTTCAAAAACATCATTCTCATCCCCGTCACAGCCTAAGACAAAAGTGCCGTAGATAAGTATTCCGTGCCTGTATATGCGTCTGACAGCAGCTTCATAGTCTGTTTTCATATTTGCTGACTTGTGCATCTGTCCGAGGCTTTCCTGATTCAGACTTTCGAAGCCTATGAGAACAAGAAAACATCCTGATTTTTTCATTTCGGCAAGAAGCTCATCGTCCTGCGCGGCATCCATGCTTATCTGACACGCCCACTTTTTTCTGAGCGGCGCAATTTTTCTGAAAAGCTGCAGAGCACTTTGTTTGTCGTAAAAAAGATTATCGTCCACAAAAAAAATTATTTTTTCACGTGAAGCCGCAAGCTCTGCTGCTATCATATCGGCCGGTTTTCTCCTGACACATCTGTACATGGTCTTGATAGAACAAAAATCACAGTTGAACTTGCAGCCTCTTGATATCTGATATACACCAACCCCATAGTATCTGTGTCTGTAAACAGAGAAGTCCTCATGAATACTCTTAAGCGGCAGGCTTTCTCCGGAAAAATATTTTTTAAGAGGCTTTCCTTTTTCACAGTCCTCCAAGAAGCTTCCCCATGTATCCTCAGCGTCACCTATAAGAACCGAATCGGCAAAGCTCAGCATCTCATCAGACATCACACAGGCGTGAAAGCCTCCCATGACTATTATGTTTTTTTCTGTTTTGTATTTTTTCGCAAGTATGTAGGCTCTTTTTGCAGTAAAGGTTTCAACAGAAAAAGCTATGATATCAGAATCTATTTTTTCAGGGAGCTTCTCTGCACGTTCATCTATAAAATCTATCTGGTGCTTTTTTGGAGTAAGATTTTTTATTATTCCGAAAAGAACCGGCTTCATTGCATCAGAGCTGATATTTTCAAACATGTTAAGTCTTATAAATGTTATTTTCATTTTGTTTTCCTCTGACTTTAAAACATATCCTTATTAGCAAAAAACTCCGGTCTTCGCAATTAACGTAAACCGGAGTCTTTTTATTCATAACGGAGAGGGTGGGATTCGAACCCACGGTCCCTTGCGGGATCACTGGTTTTCAAGACCAGCTCCTTAAACCACTCGGACACCTCTCCATATAAAGCGTATGCTGTTTCGTATCAACAACGCTTTAATATTATAGCATAATTTTAATGGGTTGTCAATGGTATTTTTTGTATATGATATAGTTGAAAATTATCTTGATGGTTAGCAACCTTGTTATAACAACCAAAAAATGCTATAATTTTTTTGAAAATTGTCCATTACCGCATTTTTGATATTGGACAGATACAGGGAACTTTCAGAC
>SVNR01000073.1 GCA_015066815.1 Ruminococcus sp. | reverse complement strand
AAATTATTTTTCTTCAGCAAGCTTTTTTACTTCTTCAGTGAATAGGCAAAAAGTTACAATAGAATACTGGGTTGTTTTTGTGTGCGTGTGGTAGTATCAGAAATTTTGAAATTGACATATAAAAAAACAGAATAGTTGTTTGTATATTGTTGACGGTTATTATAATTATTCAGGAAAACTTGGTGTGATATATTTACCGGAATACGTACATACATATGATGCATCAGACAGCAGCTTTGTTGATCCTGAAGAGATTTCATCACTGAGTAATTTTGGTTATGATACTTTAGCAAATACAAAAGAAAATTTTTAAAAACCTTGTCAAACACGTAAATATAGAGTATAATATAATATGGCTTTTTTAAAAAGCCTGTATATTATAAAGACGTAACAGCAGAAGTAACCTTATTTTCGGATTTTCAGAGAGCGCCATATTGCTGTGAGTGGTGCATTCCGTGTTTGTGTGAAGTGCGGCTGCCAGTCGGGACAGGGAAACGTCAGAAGTATCTGTCTTCGTATCTCCTGCGTTAAAGGAACAGTAAAGTAATAAATCCGGAGTGGAACCGCGGATATACCGCCTCCTGTGACGATGTTGTTTTCGTTGCGGGAGGTGTTTTTGTTATAGGTGGTGTTTTTATGTTCAGACAACTTAAAGAGGATATTGCATCAGTCAAGGAAAGAGATCCGGCGGCGAGAAGTTCTTTTGAAATATGGCTTACCTATTCGGGTCTTCATGCCATAAGATCTTATCGTGTGGCGCACTGGTTCTATAAAAAAAAGCTGTTTACTATAGCCCGTATAATATCCCAGACATCAAGGTTTTTTACGGGAATAGAAATACATCCGGGAGCTACAATAGGAAAAGGCTTGTTCATTGATCACGGCATGGGTGTTGTGATAGGTGAAACAGCAGAAATAGGCGATAACTGCCTTATTTATCAGGGAGTTACTCTTGGCGGTACAGGTAAGGACAAGGGAAAACGTCATCCGACTCTCGGAAATAACGTAATGGTCGGTGCAGGTGCCAAGGTGCTTGGTCCGTTCAAGGTAGGGGATAACGTAAAGATAGCCGCAAACGCGGTGGTGCTTGCTGAAGTTCCGCCTGACTCTACTGCAGTCGGGATACCGGCGCGTATAATCAAGCGTGGCTCTGCTAAGCTTCCTACACAGGATCTTGATCAGATTCATATCCCGGACCCTGTTGCACAGGAAATCAATCGCCTCGAGCGTCATATAGAAGAGCTTGAGAGCGAGCTATGTGAATGCGAAAAAAGAAATGCAAAATATAAACGTACAGGAGAGTAAAACATTATGCTTATCTACAATACCATGACAAGAAAAAAAGAAGAATTCAAGCCTCTTAAAGAGGGTGTTGTAAACATATATGCCTGCGGACCAACGGTTTACAACTATATTCATATAGGAAACGCAAGACCTATATGTTCGTTTGACGTGTTAAGAAGATATCTTACCTACAGAGGCTACAAGGTAAAGTATGTCCAGAACTTTACAGACGTTGATGACAAGATAATCAAAAAGGCAAACGAAGAGGGTGTAAGCTCACTTGAGATTTCTGAAAAATACATTGCCGAATACAAGAAGGATGCACACGGACTGAATGTAATGGACGCTGATGTACATCCTAAGGTTACAGAGAGCATGGATATCATAATAGATATTGTAAAGACTCTTGTTGATAAGGGCTTTGCATATGAATCAAACGGAGATGTTTACTTCAGAACAAGCAGATTTTCTGAATACGGCAAGCTTTCCAAGATGCCTATAGACGATCTCAAGGCAGGTGCAAGAATAGACGTAAGTGATCAGAAGGAGGATGCACTGGATTTTGCTGTATGGAAAGCGGCAAAGCCCGGCGAGCCATACTGGGAATCACCGTGGGGAAAGGGCAGACCAGGCTGGCATATTGAATGCTCTGCTATGTCAAGATATCATATCGGCGATACTCTGGATATACATTGCGGAGGTCAGGACCTTATTTTCCCGCATCATGAAAATGAAATAGCACAGAGTGAAGCTGCAACCGGTTGTACACTTGCAAACTACTGGGTTCACAATGGTTATATAAACGTTGACAACCAGAAAATGTCCAAGTCGCTCGGTAACTTCTTTACAGCAAGAGAGGTTGCTGAGAAGTATGGGTATGAGGTTGTAAGATACATGATGGTTCAGGCTCACTACAGAAGTCCTATCAACTATTGTGTAGAGCTTCTTGATTCGTGCAAGGCTTCTCTCGAAAGACTCTACAACTGCCGTGCAACTCTTGACAGTGCAATCGCTATTGCGAAAAGCGGTGCGGTAAGTGATGAGGCTTCAAAAATATTTGAAAAGAGAAGACAGCAGTTTATAGAAGCTATGGACGATGATCTTAATACAGCAGACGGCATAACAGCTATTTTTGAGCTTGTAAGAGATCTTAATACTATGTCAGCAGATGCGTCAACTCCGAAGGAGCAGCTTGAGGCAGGTGCGGAAGTGTTTGACGAGCTTACGGGAATTCTCGGAATTCTCTATAACAGAAACAAGGAAGAAGAGATTCCGGCGGAGATCCTTGAGCTTGCAGAGCAGAGAAAAGCTGCACGAAAAGAAAAGAATTTTGCTCTTGCTGACGAGCTCAGAGATAAGATATCTGATATGGGGTATATTATAGAGGAAACAAGACAGGGTACAAAGATAAAGAAAAAATAATCCGGAGGATGTAAGGCATGCAAAAAAACATGGCAAAAAGAGTTGTCACCGGTTTGTTTATAGCTATGGTGGTATTTACCGCAATAATGATAGTTATGACTTTCGTAAACTCAAAAAGATTAAAGCAGAAACATACAATAAACCCGGACGAAGTAAATCTTGTTCAGCTTGAAACACTGAAGGGAAATATTCCGGATGATGCGCTTGTTGCGATTATAACTACAGAGCTTGGCGAGATACGCGCACAGCTCTATCCGGAATATGCACCCGAAGCCGTTGCAAACTTCAGGAAGCTTTCCGATTCAGGATACTATGACGGCACGTTTGTTTACGAAATCCAAAAGGACGTATATCTTTCCGGAGGCTGCAAGTATAACGATGGCTCACTTCCTGACGGCTACAACAAGGACGATGAGTGTATAGAGCCTGAGATAGACAAGGATTTGTGGCCGTTCAAGGGAAGCTTCATGTCATGCGGCTTTGCTCGTACATCATTCTGGGAAGGAAGGCAGATAATATACAGCGGAAGCAGATATATGATTGCCGGCTCTATCGAATTTACTGATGAGATAAAGAGCGAGATGCTCGAAGGAAAAGAAAACACAAAGATAGAGGATACTTTTATCGAGTACGGCGGAGTACCGAATGCCTCCCAGCAGATGACTATATTTGCCCAGACATATGAGGGCTTTGATGTTCTTGATAAGCTTCTTTCTCTTGAAGCGGACGAAGAAACCCTGCAGCCTGTATCAGATGTGGAGATAATAAAAACAGAGGTCTGCACCTATAAGGAATCCCTTGAAAAATAGGTCTTCCGTACGTTTAAAAAATAAACTTTACAAATATGCAAAATTGTAGTATAATATAATGGTTGTATACTTGGAAAATTAAAAAATGTTTTATCCGGGAGGAACAGTACTCCTGATAAGATAATGCTGATCTTAAAAAGTTTTTAATTTTTGAAGAGGAGTAATAAAAAAATGATTTTATCAAAATTTTTAAAAAAATCAATCGCTTGTTTTCTTTGTGCAGCAATGAGTGCTGCAGTGCTTTCAGGATGCGGTAAGGAAGAAGCGGGACCACTGGGTTCGACAATGTACAAGAGCGGTTCTGCTGCTGAAGATTATGAGATATGTCTTGACAGCGAGAGCGGTTATACTGATATGGTAAACTATACTCTCCCTCAGAAAGGCGAAGAAATAATCAAAATGACTATAAGAGGTAAGGGAACAATAAGAATAAAGCTCTTCCCTGAACTTATGCCAAGAGCTTGTGCTAACTTTGTAGGACTTGCTTCACAAGGATACTATGACGGTCTTACTTTCCACAGAATTATTGCTGACTTCATGATCCAGGGCGGCGATCCTGAGGGTAACGGTAGAGGCGGAGAATCCATATGGGGAACAAAATTTGACGGCGGTGCTTCAAAGTATCTTTATCATGTCAATGGTGCTCTTGCATATGCAAACAGCAGTGGTACATCTACAGACGGAAGTCAGTTCTATATAGTTGTAGGACAGAAGTTCCCTGAAGAAGTAATCGATGATTATGCATCAGCTGAGCTTACAGATAAAGCACGTCAGGCATATATCGAAAACGGTGGTGCTCCATGGCTTGATGGAGGATATACTATATTCGGTCAGGTTTTTGATGGAATGAGTATAGTAGAAGACATCTGCAACAACACAGAGGTTGTTTCTGAAAAGCCTGTAGAGGATGTTATCATCGATAAGGTTGAAGTAGTAACTTACGAAGGCTGATAAGCTTTTGCCGGTCCGGTGCGGATTTTATATCCGCGCCCGTTAACCGGTTTTAACAAGGTATTCTGATTGAAAGCTTAGTACATATCGGCTAACAGTGAACAAAAAATATTTTTTTCGTTCACTATAAAATAGTATTTCTGATATTTTGTTAAAACCAGTTAATAATAAAAAAAGAAAAACGTTTTAGAAGCGACGTTAAGGGGAGAAAGTATTGGAAAAATTTATAATAAAGGGCGGTAACAGACTAACAGGAGATATCATAGTGAGCGGTGCCAAAAATGCCGCTGTTGCTATTATTCCTGCTGTTATTCTTTCTGATGAGCCCTGCATTCTTGAAAATGTTCCTAAAATAAGCGATGTTTCCATAGGAATGAAAATACTCGCCGAAATGGGTGCCAGAGTGGATCTTATAGATGCGACAACGTTCAGAATAGACGCAACGCATCTTAACAACACAACAGTTCCCTACGAAATGGCACGTAAGATGAGAGCTTCGTACTATTTTCTCGGAGCATGTCTTGGAAAATTCAGAAAAGCCATGGTTTCCATGCCCGGAGGCTGTCCTCTTGGTGACAGACCTATAGACATGCATCTTAAGGCGTTTGAGGTGCTTGGCGCAACTCACAGCATAGACAACGGTATAGTAAATGTCGAGAGCAACAATCTCTACGGCGGACACATATACTTTGAAAAGGTTTCTGTAGGTGCGACCATGAACGCGATTCTTGCAGCAGTTAAGGCAGACGGTCTTACAGTCATAGAAAACGCAGCAAGAGAGCCGCATATCGTAGACCTTGCAAACTTCCTCAACTCTATGGGGGCAGATATCATGGGTGCCGGAACAGACGTAATAAAAATACGCGGCGTAGGCTATCTCAGAGGTACAACATATTCTATCGTTCCCGATCAGATAGAAGCAGGAACATATATGATTGCCGCAGCGGCGACAGGCGGCGACGTTTTAGTAAAGAACGTTATCCCTAAGCATCTCGAATCCATTACGGCAAAGCTCAGAAAAATCGGTGTAAACATTGAAGAATACGATGACAGCGTACGTGTATGGACCGACAGAGCGCTTGTCAAGGCAAACGTTAAGACAAGTCCTCATCCGGGCTTCCCTACAGATATGCAGCCACAGATTGCTACTCTCCTGACTCTTGTTCACGGTCCGAGTATCATAACTGAAAACATATGGGACAGCAGATTTGCATATGTAGAAGAGCTGAGACGTATGGGTGCAAACATCTCAGTTGACGGAAAGGTTGCTGTTATAGAAGGAACCGGTTCACTCAAGGGTGCACCTGTCAAGGCATGTGACCTCAGAGCCGGCGCAGCTCTTATCATAGCCGGTCTTGCAGCTAGCGGTGTCACTGAGATTGAAGAAATCCAGCATATAGAGCGCGGCTATGAAGATATGGATAAGAAACTCAGAGGAATAGGCGCGGATATCGAAAAAAGATATTTTCCGGGTGAGCCTGTAGCAAAGAGCTGTTGATTTTTCTTCAGAGAGGTAGTATATGAACGGAATATACCCGTTGTTCAGTTCCAGCAAGGGAAATGCTGTTTATATAGGAAACAGCAGCCGGGGAATACTCATTGACTGTGGAGTTTCTTTTAAGAGGCTCGATGCGGCAATGAAAAGAAGCGGTCTTGATATATCCGCAGTACAAGCTGTTTTTGTTACTCACGGACATTCTGACCACATAAAAGGGCTCGGGGTACTTACCAAAAAGCATAAAACAACTGTGTATGCACAGAGCAGAACACTGCGAAAGCTTCTGAATGAAAACTATATCTCTCCGCTTTCTGACGCAAGGGAGCTTGATATATCAGTAACTATATCAGATATGAAGATTACTGCCTTTGATACTCCTCATGATGCAGAGCAAAGCTGCGGATACAGGATTGATTTTGAAGACGGTGCTTCGTGTGCAGTATGCACTGATCTCGGATATGTTACAAGTGCAGTTGATACTGCAGTATCAGGTGTCGGAACTATTCTTCTTGAATCGAACTATGACGAAGATATGCTTTTATGGGGAAGCTATCCGAGACATCTCAAGCAGCGCATATGCTCCGAACGTGGGCATCTCTCAAATCCTGCAAGCGCAGAACAGGCACTGAAGCTTATAAAAAACGGTACAAAAACCATTATCCTTGGTCATCTGAGTCAGGAAAACAACACACCGGAGATTGCCGAGCGTGTTGTTGCAGAGAAGCTTTCAGCTTATACACGTGACAAGGATTACATACTGAAGGTAGCAGGGCCGGAAACAACAGGAGATATGGTGGTGATAGAGCGTGTTTAACATAAACCTTATATCAGTCGGAAAGCTAAAGGAAGAATATCTCAGAGCAGCATCATCTGAATACTGCAAGAGACTTCAGGCTTTTTGCAATCTTAAGATAATTGAGCTTGACGAAGCAAGATTGTCAGACAAGCCCTCAGAAAAAGAAATACAAAACGCTCTTGAAACAGAAGCAAAAAATATCTTAAAGCACTGTTCGGGCTTTATTATCCCGATGTGTATAGAGGGGAAACAGCTGAAAAGTGAAGCTTTGTCCAGAAAAATCGATGATATTGCTGTTTCCGGAAAAAGCGAAATATCATTTGTCATAGGCAGCTCTTACGGACTTTCGGATACTGTAAAAAAAGCAGCTGATCTTAAGCTTTCCATGTCAGAGATGACGTTTCCGCATCAGCTTGCAAGAATAATGCTTCTTGAGCAGATATACAGAGCTTTTATGATCTCATCAGGAAAAAGCTATCACAAGTAAAGGATATTCACCACTGTTAAAAAAACTGTGGTGTTTTTTATTATGAGAGGAGAAAAAATTATGAAGGGAATCAGAAAAATATCCGCTTTTATTACAGCACTGGCTATAGGTGCGTCAACGGCATTCGGAGTGTTTACACCGCAGTATGTACATGCAGAAGCTCCGGTTTACCAACGGTATGAGCTAGCAGAGCTTGAAACGTTGATAGCCGGTTTTGAAGCTGCTTTCGGAAAAAGCAATAATGAGCAGGAGGTAAGACAGTGCTATCAGCTTCTTGTTGATGAGATCGATTATATATATTCGCAGAGTGTTCTGGCTATGGTGTCATATTCGGAAAATATGACAGAGGATAATCTTGATGAGTACAGATATATGGAGTCTGTCAACGTTTTAGGGATAAACAAGGTGTTCGTTTCACTTCAGAAGTCCCTGAGAACTGAATATGGAGGCGTTATAGCAGAGCTTCTTGGTGAAATACTGAGTGATTCTCTTAAAAATGAAGATATTGCGATAGATGAAAAAACAGAGGAGTTCCTTGCAAAAAAAAATGAGCTGGAACAAAAGTACATAGAGATAGCGTATTCTTCTTTGACAGAAGAGGATAAAAACATGGGGTGTGCTGCTGTGTATCTTGACCTTGTAAAGCTGTATAACAGCATTATGGTGTCAGATGAATATACATACCTTGACTATGCCTATATAAGCTATAACAGGGACTACACAGCTGATATGATGATGTCAGTAGGTGACACAGTAAGACAGAGTCTTATTGACTCATATTATAAGCTTACAGAAGGTCAGACATATAACAAGGTGCTGTTTGAAAACAACTTTGACGTTGTATCACAGTATACCTACAGAATGTCAGAGGAGCTTGGTGAATCAGCTGATATTATATTAGAGAATAATCTCTACCGTACAGGTTCGGGAGGTAAGAGCGAGAATAAGGCATATACTACGGCATTGCCTTACTATAACACAGCTATTATCTATCAGTATATTTATAATAACGACGTTGATTTTAGCTCCGCAGTGCATGAGTTCGGCCACTTTAACGCTATGAGACTCAATATTATACCTTCGCTAAATATGCAGACGCCTAACCTTGATGTAGCAGAGGTGCATTCTCAGGGGCTTGAAGTTCTGTATACAAAGTTTTATGATGATATATACGGAGCATATGCTGATTCATACAGGGCAAAAACAGCGGCTAATCTGTTAAGCGCTGTAGCGGCAGGCTTCGTGGGAAACGAGTTTGAAAACTATGTATATAATAATGCGGATACGATGACGGCTGCAGATGTTGTTTCGTTATATGAAAAAACAGCAGAAAAGTATGAGCTGTATGATGTTCCGCTTTATCGTATCCCACATTTTTTTCAGGCTCCGGGATATTATGTGAGTTATGCAGTATCTGCGCTTGCAGCACTTGATCTATGGGATACAGTGTACAGAGACTTTGACAAGGCGGTAGATATCTATACGGATTTTTCCCATATCTCCAACAACAGCACCACAGGCTTTTCAGAGGCACTGGAGACAACAGGCTTTGACAATATTTTTGAGAGCGGACTTATGGAAAAGAAGATAAAAAGACTCTCGTCTGTGATTTCCAATGGCATCGTATACGGAGATATTGATGAAAACAACACCGTTAACGCATCGGACGTTTTGACTCTTATTCGTCTTGTGCTTGATACATCAAAGGATATCGAAAAAGCAAAAAGGGATATATATGACCTTAACGCTGATGAAAAAATAAACACTGCTGATATCATTGAGATGAAGCGGCTGCTTCTGAGATAAAAAGTTTTCAATAGTTTCAACAGAGTTTTAAACTTTTCAACATCAGGGAATGTTGAGAGCTGTTATAATATGCAGGAAGCTTGTAGTTAGCAGATGTGCAAGCAATAAGAATAAAATTATTATAGTGAACGCAAGGATGTTGCGGTTGCTTTGGGAGTAAACATAGAAACTATACCGGGACTTTGACGAAGGTTTTGGTATAGTTTTTTTCATTGAACAAATATTAAAAATATGGTATACTAAGAGAAATGACAAAAACTATGAAAGGAGCGGAATATATGCCAAGGACGGTAGCGATAGGCAGACAGAGCTATGAAACAATAATAACCCGGAAAAATTTTTATGTAGACAAAACATTGTTTATAAAAGACTGGTGGGAAAGTGAAGA
>SVNR01000010.1 GCA_015066815.1 Ruminococcus sp. | reverse complement strand
CAAGCAAAGGACACCCTGTTATCACAATTTCGCTCATCGTTTCGGGTAAAGTAACTTTTTTCAAGTATGGATAATCCTTAAGTTCTATTTTTTCTTCACCTGAGGATACAACAAGCTCTTCTACATTTTTGTCCCGCTGATATAAAGGGGGCAAAGGCGGATATTTGTCCTTATCATCAAGATAAGCATCATCTGCATATACTCTGACACTATCGGTACTGCAAACTCCTGCCGCTCCGAATATAAGCGCCATGAGGCACAGACACATTGCTTTTTTTCTGATTTTTTCTTTCATATATACCCCTCCATGAAAATCCTGTTCCTGATTTCACCTATTTGAATTCCGCTATAATTCTCCGTCAAAATACTGCAGCAAAAGAAGCAGAACTCCGTCATAATTATTTTCCTTAAGGATATCCGCCTGCGTACTCCAGCCAAAAACAGCAGTTTCCTCAATTGCGTCGTTTACAGCCGGAAGATCATCTATAGGGTGAGCATCACTCTCATATATCTCCTCTTCTATCTGATTTGCCTGATCTATTATCTCATACACACGCTCATCCAGTGTATGCCCCTCACCCAAAATCTCGTTCAGTGCCTGACTTTTCATCTCCAGCATCGTCCAGAATCTCTCTGCTTTTTCTTCTTTTGTCTGAGCTCCGGAGGCATCGGGATACCTGAGCTGACCGCTTTCTTCAAGCTCTGTTATGATACGACTGATCATCATATCATAATCCTCTTCAATATAACGATACATATCCATAAACGCTGCAAGGCGCAGAAAAGGATCATCACTGCTGCTGAGTGTTATCTGTGATACCAGATTGGCTTCGCTCTCCTTGTAGTATCCCATGTGATGAGCTGTCTCATGAGCGTCAAGCAAGGGCAAATATACAGGGTCGGTATATTTTGTATGCGTCATCTCCATAGTAAACGGATATGTGTACCCTCCGATATTCATACGGTCAAGAATATCAGAACACAAAGCTGTTTTTACAGGCGGATAATATCCGTCAAGCCTCGGAAACTCGTCTGAAAAATTACGCATTGCAGACTCCATCTTTTTTCTGTATTCTTCAGGCGAAAGAAAATCAACCGAACCATCTTCAGCAATATGTATCTCCGCAGCCGCAGCATTTGCACCGTCTACTACGTACGAATACAGAGCATAAAGCTCTTTATCACTGAATACAGTCTTCTGTTCCTGCGTTCCCCTCCCAAGCACCGTACCGCAAAACGGCACATACCATGTTGGCATATATATACACACAAGCGCCGTTAACGCAACAAGAAGCGTCTTGTAGTACACTGCACAGAACCTGCGGTACCCCTGCCTTCTTCGCAGAAAAATCAGAAGAACAAGAAATATCACTGCAAGTATGAACACCAGAGCGCCGATATACATCACAATCTCTCCGACTGCAAACGGAACAAATGAGTTGATATACCCAAGCCCATCAGCAATATATCCATAAATATTATCCGTATAGAAGTCACACAAGGACGGTGACAATGTTACAAGTCCCATAAGCACTGTAAGTATTATGAGTATGAGTTCGATGCGAAGATAAACCGGAATTTTCTTTTTCATTTTAAAATCCTCTTTTACATTATTGACCTGTCCGGCCACAGACTATGAAAGCTTAGTGCATACCGGCTGATAGCAAATAAAAAAACAAATTTGTTGTTTACCCCAAAGTATACGATATTATGTCTTTTTTGTCAATATATCAGAGAAAAATCAGTTTCCGGATGATTTAATATGCTCACCTAAAATATAGCGAACTAAAAAATATTTTTTCCGTTCACATAAAAACGGTAATCCGGCTTATTATGCTGTCGGATTACCGTTTTGATCATTTTTTAAAGCTCTGATATTTTTTTAGAAAGGAACTGTCTTAAACGCGCAAGGTCTGTAAGATTGATTGTTCCGTCTTTGTTTATATCTGCCGCCTTTGTCTGAGCTTCATCAAAGGTAATAGCCTTGAGCAGATACTGGCTCAGATATGTAAGATCTGTAAGATCCACAACACCGTCACCTGTTATTTCACCGCAGATAACCGGTACTTCAGGTGCAGGAGTAGTAGTCACAGGTGCAGGAGTTGTAGTTACTGTTGTTGTAACAGGAGCCGGAGTTGTAGTCGTTACCGTTGTCTCCTGAGGTGTTGATGTGCTGTATGAAGGAAGCGGAGTTGCCTTCTGGTTTGAAAACGCAGCTACTGATGCGCCCATTCCGTTAAGTCCGCTTGACGACTTGACCTCAAGAAATCCCTGAGTGTTTATCGAGCCGTCTTTGTTTCTCCATATCTTATGGAAGTCTGAGCCCATAGCAGGTGCTTTTACACTTACAAAGTCATTGTCCGTAGGAGCGTTTGTCTTCGAGCCCGGGGCATTGTTTTCAATCTTTGTCGCACCGCCTACCTTATAGTAAGAGCCTCCGTTATATATTACAGAGTTTGAGATAGTGCCTACGAACTTATCGTTTGAACACTTGCTGTTTCCGCCTGTGTACGAAAGAAGGTTCTTGAAGGTAGTGTTGGTCTGTGTACATCTGTAAACCATAAAGTTTGCCTTTGAATCTGCTGCATTCTTATATGCAGTACAGTTTGATACGCTTCCGAGCAGCGGGTTGTTGTTATCTGTAAAACCACAGTGGAAGTTTTCAAAAGCTATACAGTTATCTACTACATGGGCAGTACCTACACCGCCGCCGCCAAGCTTAAAGCCGTTTCCGTCACAATCGCCATAGCCTCTGCCGTCTTCTGTAAAGCCGTTTCTGAATGCGATACAGTTCTTGAACGATACAACACCTATAGGACCTGTCGCTTCCTTAGCATAGAGATCCCATCCGTCATCGCTGTTGCAGTATGCCATACAGCCGTCAAAAAGATTTCCGTTTCCGCAGGTAAGCTTCGCTGCAAAGCCGTCAGCGTTTTCCATTGTAGCGTCATCGCAGTTGTTCATAGATGTACAGTTCTTGATATAGTTGTTTGCAGGCCATTTTTCAAAGCCGTAGCTTGAGTTATAGCGGCTTATCTGAAGACCGGTATCCTGATTGTTGTTGAACACGCACATCTCGATGATGTTGTTGCTGCCTGAAAGCAGCATGCCGTTATCGCCTGCCTTCTGTATCCTGATACCATACCAGTGCCACCAGCTGCCCTGCATAACGACACCTCTGTTGCTGTCGCTTACTGAGAGTGCTGAAAAATCAAACACAACCTCTTCACCGGGTACAGCCGCAATAGTCTTGTACGCACCGGACTTTCCGCTGTTGGATTCTTCTATCATCAGGGTCTTGCTGAAGCTGTATTTTCCGCCCTTGAGCCATACAACGCCTCCGGCTTTTACTCTTGATACAGCGTCCTCTACAGAAGTCGGATCAGCATATGTACCTGCCGCACCTGATTTTGCACCCGGTGCACAGAACAGAGCACCCTCTGATACAGAAGGAGGATTTGATGAAGGAGGCTGAGACTGCGATGGTGCCTGTGTTACTGCAGGCTGACCTGAAGCTCCGGTTTCCTCTACCTTAACATAGTATATATATGTTTCACCTACGCCCTTGCTTATTGTGTATGTGCCGGGAGAAGTGAGAGTTATCGATCTTGTGTTTCCGTTCATCGAAAGCCCTGTAAGCCCGCTGTTCTGAGAACCGTTCACATATATCTCTGCGTTGTCTATCTTAGCCTTGGTAACAAGAGTGAGCTTCGCATTGACAGTGCTTGTTGTAAACGTAAGACTTCCCTTGGAATCAAGCTTGAGACAGTCTGTTAAGCTCATGTTTTCATAAACTACAGTTCCCTTGTCGTTCTGAACGTTACCCTGTGATACAAAATATGATGCCGCAGGACCGCTTGCTGTAAAGTTATGGGTATACTGAGCTGACTGTGTTCCGGGATCTGACGGAGGCTGTGTTCCGGGGACAGAGGAAGAGCTGCCG
Organism: Ruminococcus sp.; assembly: GCA_015066815.1. Lineage (GTDB taxonomy): Bacteria > Bacillota > Clostridia > Oscillospirales > Ruminococcaceae > HUN007. Next base: position 58,399 of record SVNR01000010.1, on the reverse strand, counting down.
CCGTACATCGAATCCATTTTTGTCTCATAGTCAAAAGCAGATGATACACCGTTTGAAAATACGTTTTTAGCTGTATACTTTGATACATCTCCGTCGCCTATCTGCGGTCTGTCACCGTTTATTGCCGCACCTCCGCCGAAGGACTTGTACTCCTTGAAGCGTGCGTTTTTATAGGAGTTGCCGCTCATATCGCTGTAAGGAACAGAAGCTATGCATGGTCCCATATAGCAGTTGATGAACGCTGCAGCTGCAGCCGCTCCCCATGGTCTTCCAAGCCTGTAGGTCCCGTCACCTATTCCGTTTTCTGCAGTAAAGCGGCAGTTATTGAATACATAGCCGTATGCACTTGCACTGTCCGTTCTCGGAGCAGTAAAGCAGCCTTCTTTTTTATACTTGGAATATCTGCCTACGATATCGCAATCTTCAAAGTATGAACGTCCTCTTCCATAGATAAAGTCAACGTTTCCTGTTATGTAGCACTTGTAAAAATACTGTCTTGTTATTACTGATGACGACTTTGAGTCAGTAAGAAGTGTATCCTGATATCCTACAAGTCTTACGTTTGAAAAAATAGCTCTGTCTGCAAGAACACAAAGAGCGTCTGCCTGTTCGTTCGACTGGTTTGTATACGGATACGAGTTTTCAACCGTCATATTCTCAAGAGTAAAATCAGTAGCTGTAGAATCGATAAGCATACAGTTTCTCTCTGTCATGCCGCTTACGTCCTTTGATGCAACGGAATAGTGTACTCTTGTCTTCTGGCTGTCCTGACCGATAACTGTTATACCGCTGTTTCTTACTACTACTCTCTCGTTATAGTCACCGTTCTTTACAAAAACGACCTGTCCCGGAGCAGCAGCGTTTATTGCGTTGCGTACAGAAGTAAAAACAGGCTTTCCGCTTGAATCGGAACCGTTCTTGTCAACAACTATATCATAGCTCTGAAGATAAACATAGTTGAACGTTTTTCTTGTTGTAACACCTGAGCCGTCAGTGAAAATAAGGTTTACATCGTTTCTTCCCGGACGTAGCACGCCCTTGAAGGAGAACGAACCGTTTGCGGCAACTTTTGTGCTTCCTGCACTGCTGCCGTTTATCATAAGCTTAATGGTTCCTTCCTTGTTTACCGTACCTGCAAGTGAAATATCAGGAGACAGAACAGTATCATCTGACTTTGATGTTACGTTTATCCACGCCGCCCTCCAGTCATAAGCATATGAGCTTATCGAGGTAACTGCAAGAGCCTCTGTTATAACCGGTCTGTATGCTGCCGCAGCCGATGAGAGAACACAGACTGCACATGCAAATGCTGCTATTTTTTTAGTAATCGATTTCATCATTACACCTCTACACTATACATTTTTGCATCCGGCACACCTTGTCGGATGCGTTAGAAATCGGTCATATATGATATATGACCCCTGTTGGTTTTATTATATCATATCAGAAATAATTTTTCTATATTCTACATTTAAGTTTTCAGAAAATATACTATTTTCGTTAAACATAAACAATATTGTTGTAATGGTTTCTATATTTTGATATATTCTTCTCAGGAGATTTTGTTTTATATGTTTTGTTAAGTATTATATTTTCTCGTTCATCCATTATACTCCGACAAGCATAGCCTTGAGCAGCACAAGGTCAGCTATGTCTGTTTTTCCGTTCTCATTCATATCGGCTGATTTTCTGCATATATGGTCCTCTGATATACGTCCGAGCAGAAAGCCTGCAAGTAAAACCGCATCCGAAGCTGTAACAGAACCGTTTCCGTCTGTGTCCCCCATTACTGCTTCAGAACTGCCGGTATCTATGAATCTGTATCCGTTCTCTGCCGCATATGCTTCTGCGCAGGAACCCTTACAGCCGTATATAACCTCAAGAGCACGGCAGCCTGAAAAAGCATCAGGCTTTATAGCAGTCACGCTTCCGGGCAGTGTTATCTCCCTCAGACCTGTACACTCCCTGAACGCACCTATTTCTACAGACGCAACGCCATCAGGGACGATTACCTCCGAAAGTCCTGTACAGCCTTCAAAGGCACGGCTTCCTATACTTTTCACACTATCGGGAATATCAACTCCGACAAGTCCGGTACATCCTGAAAAAGCCGCCGGACTTATCCCGGTAGTGCCGGGCTTTATTTTTATCCGGGTGTTTTCAGGGAGTTCTCCCTTGTACTTATAAAAAATGTTTCCTATATAAGCAGCACCCTCTTCAAAGCTGTTATAAAAAGCCGTATTTTCAAAAGCCATCTCCTCTATAAAAGTAACGCCCCCGGAAATATCTATATCACTAAGACCTGTGCAGCCATAAAAAGCCATAAGTCCTATATCTGTGACGCTGTCTGAAAGCGTTACCTCAGTAAGTCTGTCACAGCCGTAAAAAGCAACAGGACCTACATAAGTCAGACCTTCTTCTATAACAACCTTTTTTATTTTGTCCTTCAGCTCACCTATAACATATCGTGACTCAACTTCCCCTCTTCCGCTGCATGTGAAAACACCTTCGCTGTCAAGCGTATAGCTTACTCCGTTTATCTCCTCCGAATAAACCGGGGACTCTTCACTGTGCATTTCAGTCAGAGCGTATACAGGAGAAAAAGTATTTTCCGAAAAAAGCATAATCCCCGAAACAAGTACGGACACCACTGCTTTTGCGGCAAAAAAATCTGTTTTTTTCATATTGCAGGCTCATCTCCGTTAATTTATTTTTCAGAATATATTTTTATTATAGCACATTTTCTGCACATAATAAAGAAATAAAATACGCTTTTAAAAAATCTCGGCATATAAACTTTACACTTTTCACCATCATACGACATCAACACATCTGAAAAAATTTGTATTGACTTTTGCTGTAATAGTGTTATAATAATATAAAAATAAAAATTCAGGGTAATTTTATTCATAAAAAGACCTGAAGTTTTTAAAAAAAAATTCAAGAAAGGACATGCTGCCGCTTTATTTTTAAGGGTAGCGGACAAATATCCATGAATGCACAAAAATTCACGCAAAAATCCCTCGAAGCAATTCAGGAAGCACAGAACATAGCTATAGCAAATCAGAACATGAACATCGAGCAGGAGCATCTTCTGCTTGCTCTTATGAAGCTTGACAACAGCCTCACAGCAGAGCTTTTCAAAAAAATGAACATATCTGCCGAAGCGCTGACAGCTTCTCTCGAAAACCTTGTAAATTCTCTTCCGAAGGTTTCAGGCTCAGGAAGAGCTCCTGACACCGTATATCTCACACACAGTGTTGATGCAGCACTCGTAGAGGCTGAAAACAAAGCAAAAAAAATGGGAGACGAATACGTTTCCGTAGAACATATAGTACTTGCTGTCATAGAAATGCCTAACTCCTCTATGGCCAAGCTTTTTTCACAGTACGGAATAAACTCACAGGACTTTATGAAAGTACTTGCCTCAGTAAGAGGAAACACAAGAGTAACAAGCCAGAACCCTGAGGAGACATACGATGTACTTGCAAAGTACGGACAGGATCTCACAGAGCTTGCCCGCAACAACAAGCTTGATCCTGTAATCGGACGTGACAGCGAAATACGAAACATTATCCGTATCCTCTCCAGAAAAACCAAGAACAACCCTGTTATCATAGGCGAACCGGGTGTAGGTAAAACCGCTATTGCTGAAGGACTTGCCCTCCGTATAGTAAGAGGCGATGTTCCGAGCACACTCCGTGACAAGCATATTTTCTCACTCGATATGGGTTCACTCGTTGCAGGTGCAAAGTTCAGAGGCGAGTTTGAGGAAAGATTCAAGGCTGTACTCAAGGAAATAAAAGCCTCCGAAGGCCGCATTATTCTCTTTATAGACGAAATCCATCTTATAGTAGGTGCCGGAAAATCAGACGGTGCTATGGACGCCGGAAATCTCCTCAAGCCTATGCTTGCAAGAGGCGAGATAGATTGTATAGGCGCTACAACACTTAACGAATACAGACTGTATATCGAAAAGGACAAGGCACTCGAAAGAAGATTTCAGCCGGTTATGGTTTCTGAACCTACAGTTGAGGACACCATATCCATTCTCAGAGGTCTCAAGGAAAGATACGAGGTTTTCCATGGTGTAAAGATACAGGATCAGGCTATCATATCAGCAGCTGTTCTCTCGAACAGATATATCACAGACCGCTTCCTTCCTGACAAGGCTATCGACCTTGTAGACGAAGCATGTGCCATGATAAGAACCGAGATAGACTCTATGCCTACAGAGCTTGATGAGATATCACGTTACATCATGAGACTGGAAATCGAAGAAACTGCACTCAAAAAGGAAGACGACAAGCTCTCTGTTGAGCACCTCAACGATATCCGCAAAGAGCTTGCCGAATTACGTGAAAAATTCAACAGCATGAAGGCACAGTGGGAAAATGAAAAAAGTGCTATCACTGACATAACAAAGCTGCGCGAGGAGCTCGAAACCGTAAACGGCGAGATTGAAAAGGCAGAACGAGAATACGACCTTAACAAAGCCGCTGAGTTAAAATACTCAAAGCTCCCTGAGCTTACAAAGCAGATAGAAGAAAAAGAACGTCTTGCAGAAGAATCCAAGAGCGAAAACTCACTTCTCAGAAACAAGGTTACTGATGAAGAAATAGCAAAAATAATCGGCAGATGGACCGGAATACCGGTTTCCAAGCTCATGGAAAGCGAACGTGAAAAGCTTCTCAATATGGAATCTATACTTCATCAGCGTGTTATCGGACAGGACGAAGCAGTACGCAAGGTTTCCGAGGCTATACTCCGTTCAAGAGCAGGAATACAGAATCCTAATCAGCCTCTCGGTTCCTTCCTCTTCCTCGGCCCTACAGGTGTGGGAAAGACCGAGCTTGCAAAGGCGCTTGCGCAGTGTCTCTTTGATGATGAAAAGAACATCGTTCGTATAGACATGAGCGAGTATATGGAAAAGCATGCAGTAAGCAGACTTATAGGAGCTCCTCCGGGATATGTAGGCTACGAAGAAGGCGGTCAGCTTACAGAAGCTGTAAGAAGAAAACCGTACTCTGTAGTTCTCTTCGACGAAGTAGAAAAAGCGCATCCCGACGTGTTCAATACTCTTCTTCAGGTACTTGACGACGGCCGTATAACAGATTCACAGGGCCGTACAGTAGACTTTAAAAACACTATCATCATTCTCACTTCAAACCTCGGCTCTCACTTCATACTTGATGGCATAGAAAACGGCGAGATCACTGACAAGGCAAGAGAAAACGTTGACAAGCTCCTCAAGCAGAGCTTCAGACCTGAGTTCCTCAACCGTCTTGATGAGATAGTATTCTATAAGCCGCTCATGAAGGATCAGATAATGAGCATCGTAGACCTTATGCTTGATTCACTCCGCAGAAGACTTGAAGACAAGCAGCTTACAGTAACAGTAACCGATGCCGCAAAGAACTTTATCATAGAGGATGGTTTTGAGCCTGAATTCGGTGCAAGACCGCTCAAGAGATATATTCAGAGAACAGTCGAAACACTTATAGCTAAAACTATCATCGCTGTTGATCTTGAGCCCGGAACCGACCTTATAGTTGACTACGATCCTGAAAAAGAAGAGTTTGTATGCACTGAAAACAAAGCATGATAACTTTATATAATTTACTTTGCGGCTGACAGACCGCAGAAAAAAACCGGATGAAGGCATCCTTTGCCTCATCCGGTTTTTGTTTTTTTAAGAATACGAAAGGTATTTTTTCTCAAAATCCTCCACATTCATAGGACGATCAAAATAATAACCCTGAAAAGCATCACAGCCTGCTTCACGCAGGAACTCAACCTGTTCTTCAGTTTCCACACCCTCTGTTATGACCTGCATACCAAGCTGTTTGGAAAGTGAGATTATTGTGTGCAGAATAGCACGGCTTTTTTCAAGATTATCAGTTTTCTCAAGAAATCCCATATCAACCTTGAGAACGTCAACGTTTATTTCCTTGAGCATACTGAGTGACGAATAACCGCTTCCAAAATCATCGATCTCTATCTCAAAGCCATAGCTTCTGAGCTTATCAATAAGATCAAGACTGTTTTTCAGATCAGTCATAATAGCAGTTTCGGTTATTTCAAGCTTAAGCTTAGACGGAGAAATATCATACTTCTCAATAAGCCCTGTAAAAATATCATATATATCCATAAAATAAAAATCCTTAGGAGAAATATTGACGGATATATAGTATTTTTCTCTGCCTTCGTCCTTCCACTTTTTCAGTTGCTTGCAGGCAAGCTCCCATACATGATGATCAAGCGTTCCTATAAGTCCTGATTTTTCAAAAATACTTATAAAATCAAGCGGAGGAATGACTCCTTGAGTTGGATGGAACCAGCGTACAAGTGCTTCTGCACCGACGATCTCACCGCTGACATCTATCTGTGGCTGAAGAAACATCCTGAACTGTCCGTTTCTTATAGCCTTGTCAAACTCGCTTGTTATTTTTTTCTCATGAATACGGGCATCCCTGAGCTTTTCATCATAATATGCAATGATCTCTGTATAGCTGTCCTTTATTGCGTTTATTGCCATAAACGCTCTGTCACACATCACGGATACTTCAAGACTTGTATCACTTATCAGATACACTCCGACATGAATATAAACATGATATGCTCTGTTTTCGGAAACCTCTCCGAGCTGACGTATAGCCTTGATAAAAAGCTTTTCCTTGAACCTTTCCTTAGGAACACATACTGCAAAGCGGTCTCCTGAGATGCGTCCGTATACAGCCTTGGCCTGACCTCTGTCAAAGAAACGCATGCTATTTGATATACTTACAAGAAGCTCATCTCCCTTTTCTACTCCGAAAACGTCATTTACAAGCTTAAAATCCTTGATATCAGTACATATCATATAATACTCGTTATTTCCGACATTTTTAAGAAGCTCTTTTACTCTTGTATAAAAATACTCCTTGTTATAAAGATCTGTAAGCTTGTCGTGAGTGAGCCTGTGACGTTCTTCCTTATATGCAAGAAGCTCGTCGGTTTCATCATGGAATATGATAAAGCAGCCTATATACTTGTTTCTTTCGTCATAAAGCGCCTTATAGTTCATTACATAATAGCGCAGCTTTCCTTTGATAAACACAGACTCCTTCCACGAAAGCTCCTTATAGTCTGAAAGTCCGTGGATCTCGGTACTATCGTTAAGGTATTTTTCCATAAGAGCTGCTGTATCTTCCGAATCAAGTGTTTTCAGTGCTCTCTCGCTTATATACAGGCATTTTCCTCTTATATCGTAGCAGGATATAATGCCATCGATGTTCCTGACTACAGACGAAAGCATCTGTTCAACAAGATCAAAAGGAATATAGATTACAGAAAAATAATATATTCCTGCCGCAACAAGTGCATAGGAGGCTATGGAAAAATCAACAGGCGTTCTGAATACAATGAAAGATATATTAGAAACCAGCGCCAGAACACACAGTCCGAGTGTTATATAGAGTTTTTTTCTGTAAAGTCCCGGAAGCCTGACTATGTTGTAGACAAGCGTCAGGAATATCAGAATAAACATGGAATAAACATATGCCCTGTGAACAGCTATAAGCGGCGTCCGGTCTGTCATATAAAACACAGTAGCTCCCGTAGAGAGCTTCTCCGCAGTGCAGGAAAAAACGTTTTTAAAGAACATGTTGGAAATCATAAGTATAACATCCAGCCACATAAAAAACTTAATAAAATAATGCAAAGCGGGAATCTGCTTTTCCGAATCAGTAAGCTTTATAACATACCGCAGCATAAAACGCATAAGTACGGCGCATGAAATATAATAAGAACTGTAAAAAAATCTCGATATGATCTCAGCCGGCGATATTATGGCTACAGAATAAAGTAAAATAGTAAAAACTGCAAGAAGCAGAAGATTCTGTATAGATCTGAAAAAAGAGTTCTGTTTTTTCTTTTTTATTGCTTTATAAAAAAATAAAACTACAGCGGCAAGCACGCTTAGTATAAATGCATATATCAGCCCTAACAATATTATTCACCCCTTTTTTTTTACTTTCTCATACCTACTTGTAAAAATATGTAAGTCAAAGCAATGACATAAATCCCTGTATACATATAATACATCATTTTGGGCACTTTGTCAATAAACAACTTAAATCTCGTATCTTTTAACAATATAATCAACAGTTTTTCGCCAAATTGCTATATAATATGTATATAAAAAAAAGTATTTACATGCTTTTATCATTTAAAACACCAAAGTTTACTGAATTCCCATATATTCGCTTGAAATTTTTGGAGTTAAGTATTATAATTATATTATAATATAACAATTTATCCGGAGAAATTTTATGAATTTTTTTGAAAAAATCAAACTTAAAAACTATGTTTCTCTTTCTGACAGCACTCTCAGAATCACACTCGGAAACAAGGAAAAAATAAACGCAAAGCTTTTTGAAACAATAAAAAACAACAGAGAAAACGGTTTTGCAGATATCAGCCGTGTAAAAGAAAAAAGCAAAAACCTTATCTCATATGATATCAGAGGACTCCGTCCGTTGTCCGAACACATAAAAACAACCATTTTGCAGGATAACTATAACCGTCTGCTACTTGCAATAACCGACGCCGCAGATATCATCACAGCAGCAAAAGAGGATATCTGCACTATCATCTTTGATCCACGTTATGCTTACTGTGACCCTGTGAAAAACACCATTCAGCTGACTGTGATACCTGTATATGAACCGCACTGCTTCGGAAGTCTTCCGGAGCTTCTGCATACTCTTCACAAACACTCCAACATCATCGTTTCTGACGGTATACTGGCTGATGAGCTTGAACGTTTTCTCGAAACAGAACTTACAAAACACAAAAAAGATCCCCGTACACTGTTTGACACAAAAAAACTGCGCAGCATACTGCTTACAGATCGCACAAGCTCCGTATCCGACAGCCGTGAAGACACACCGTCACCCCGGAGCGCCCCGACAGTATTATTATCTGAAAACCGTTCAGGCACAGCAACAGTACTTCTTTCAGAAAACAAACCCTCACCTTCGGACACATATATCGAAGACGAAAACGGAAACAGACACTACATAAACCGCTTTCCGTTCCGTATAGGACGATGCACAGACGGAAACGATCTCACCCTGTGTGATATCCCTGAGGTATCGGGTTTTCATGCATGCATCACATATGAAGGCGGATGCTGCTTTATAGAAGATCTGAACTCCACAAACGGCACCTTTGTTTCTGACGGAACCGAAGTTTCCTTCAGGGATGAAAGCCGTATAAAAAAAGCCATACTTTCCGATAATACTTCCTTTTATCTTTATAAAACAAAGTTTACTTTTCACACAGATGACCAGTCATCACCCACATGCATCATAAGCTCATCTGACAGCTATCAGAGCTCAAGTACTATCCCGCTTGACGAAAACGGCGAATACCTGTCAAGCCCGTCTGATTACTGTGCGTACATTGTCAGCAGTACCGGCAGCGTTACAGCATACATATCCGTCTTTCCTTTTTCATCCGGAAAGCTCTCCGGAATAAGAATTGAAAAAGCCCTTTCCCCTGACCGTCCCGTATATTCTATTATCAACAACTCATCATCGGATATCACAGTGGAGGGAGAAGCTCTCAAACCCGGCGCTGCAAGCGAAATATTCTCAGGCTGCAGCTTTTTCATAGAAAACATCGAATATACCTTTTTTATAAAAAACTAAAAGGAGAAAAAAATGAACCTTATATCTGCATACTGCACCGATGCAGGAGCACTAAAGCACATAAACCAGGACAGCCTATGCATAAAATCAGCCTCATACAACGGGAGCGGTGTATTTCTGGCCGCTGTATGTGACGGTCTCGGCGGACTTTCGGACGGAGAAACAGCAAGTGCCTATGTTATAAGCAAGCTTTCTGAATGGTTTGATACATGTCTTCCAGGTATTCTTGACTCAGAAGCAGCTATACCGGGAATTCGCAGAAGCATCGATGAGGAACTGCACAAAATAAACAACAGCCTTAACCGTTACTCTGATATAACCTCAAAAACTCTCGGAACTACCATGACCGGTCTTCTTGCATCAGAGGCTCATAAAAAAATAATAACCTTCCACATAGGAGACACCCGCATATACAGCATCCATAATGACAACATAAAAACACTGACCAACGACCACTCAGTGATTGCAGATGAGGTACGTGAAGGAAAGCTTTCCCCTGAAGAAGCAGAAAACGATCCGAGACAAAACCAGCTCACAAAATGTATGGGCGCCGGTCTTGATATGATTTCGTTTGACTACAGCATGATCTCCATAGAAACTGACTGTGTATACCTAATCTGCTCTGACGGATTCAGAAAAAAAATATCCTCAGCTGAAATCCATTCTGCACTCTGCCCGTCAGAAATAACAGACGACACTGCTGCCGAAAAAAAACTCAGTGAGCTAACATCTCTCTGCATACAGCGAGGCGAATCAGACAACATCTCCTCTGTTATCATAAAAACTTCCGGAAAAGGAGGCACATCAGACTGATGACAACCGGATATATCCTCAACAACAGGTATCGTATAGAAAATGTTATCGGAAGAGGCGGCCTTTCAGTTGTGTACAAGGCCACAGACCTTGAAGCCAACGGCGCAGTGCGTGCAGTAAAGGAAATCTCCGGCCGATGTACAGAAATGATTCTTTCTGCAAAAAAAGAATCCCAGCTTATCAAGGAGCTGTATGAACACGACAAATCAAACTTTTTTCCTAATATCATACAGCGCATCGAAACTCCTGAGGCACTATACATAGTCATGGATTATATAGATGGCGTTTCCATGAACACACTCTTAAAATCAGGAGCTCTTTCACATCGTCTTACTATCGGATACGGCAAGGATATATGCTCTGTTATCCAGTTTCTGCATGACTACGGAAAAATATACAGCGATATGAAACCCGACAACGTCATGATCATAAACAACAGCGACGCTTCAAAAACTCTTGGTGCAGACAGGAGAATAAGCACGCTTAAGCTCATAGACTTCGGCGCAGTAATACAGACCGAATCAGGCATCCCTATACAGTACACGCCCGAATATGCCGCTCCTGAGCAGTTTCTTGCAAGGCATCTTGACGAAAGAACAGATATCTTCAATATAGGAGCTACACTCTATCACATGATAACAGGAAGAAAGCCGCTGCCTGTAAACGATGAGAACCAGAACTGCCGCAGCTTTTCTGAGCGTTTTATCTTTGATAAAAAAGATAAAAACATAAACGCACACCTTAAAAAAATTATCCGGAAGTGTGTTGAGAACGACCCTGATAAACGCTATCCGTCATGCAGGGAGCTCTACAGGGCTCTTGAAAAAGCCGAAAAGCAGACTCATATCAAGCTTACACTTCTTTCATCTGCAGCGGCAGTTTTCTCAGCTATTGCATGCATTATTTCCTACAGTCAGTTCAAAAGCCACGAAAAACTCGACTACGACCGATACCTTATGACCGCAGACAAATCAGCCTCGTATTCAGAAAAAATATCAGCCTACAAGGATGCAATAGAGCTGCGTAAGGATCGTACAGAAGCCTACTTCGGACTTATAGAAGCCTACAAGGAGGATATATGCTTTGACGAGCAGGAATCCACAGAGCTTACAAAGATCATAGCCGCAAACTCTGCAGTTCTCAAGGAAAACACTGACTATGAGCTTCTTGCCTTTGAAACAGCCAGACTGTACTGGTACTACTACGAATACGGAAACGGCTCAAACACAGAAAACAGCACCACAAGGATAATTTCATCAACCGAATGGTTCTCTGAAGCCCTCGGCGAAAACCTGAAAACGATCTCCGGGCAGAAGTACCACATGGCACAGGTATACTACGACATAGGAAAATTTCACTCTGATATTCAGCAGCTTGTTATTGAAGGTGATGATACCGACGTATATGCTGACTACTGGAAAAGCATAAACGATATGGTTGACTTTATAGATGAGTCTCAGACAGAAACCGAAATAGTCCTGCTTGAAACCTACAAGCTTGCTATAAACTCCCTTGAAACATATTCCTATAAGTTTTCATCATACATAGAAGAACAGGAACTAAGAGCATTTTTTGAAAAAATCAGAACCGGAACTGACACTCTTATGACTACAACAGAAAAAACAGACATTATAAAAAAATCTATCACCGACAGATATGAAAAAATATCTGAGGTTATCAATAACGCTTATGGAGGAAAATAATGACATACGAAATATGGCGGATACTGTTTTTCGTTTTTGCCGCTCTGACTATGATTTTTACAGCTTCATCAATATTTTTCATAATAAAATTCCGTTTTTTCTCACTTGTCCGCTTCAGTCTCAGGGACAAAAAGTCTTCGGAAAATCCAGCCGTCACAAAACCGCTTTACACAGGCGAAACTGAAGCCCTGTCCGTAACGGAAAGTATAAGAACAGATAATACAGAAAAAACATCCGATATCAATAAAAGCCGCTCATCATCCGATACCGTGATCGCAGGTACGGACACCTCTGCAGAAGGTACAGTACTTGTCAGAAACAGCTTCAGAGTTACAAAAAGCACTGTAATAATCCACGCAGACCCCTCAGTAATAGACACTGTTATTGCAGAACACTCCTGATTCAGCAACACAGTATGTGCAAGTAAAAAAATTAATGAACATAAACAGCGGGAAGTCATCCTCAAACCTTATTGAGAATGACTTCCCGCTTTTTTAAGCTTTATTTTTTATAATCACTTTTCCTTAGTAAGAACTTCCTTAACAAGCTTTGCTACGATATCATCAACAGGAACGTCAGGAAGCTCGCCTTCCTTTCTTGAACGTACTGTTACTGTACCGTTTTCGGCCTCCTTGTCGCCTACTACAAAAGTATATGGTATTCTTTCAAGTCTTGACGCCTTTATCTTAGGTCCTATATTGTCGTCTCTCTTGTCAACTGTTACTCTCATGCCGTATGCAGAAAGCTTGTCTGCGATACTCTGAGCATAGTCGTTGTGCTGCTGACCGATAGGAAGAATACGAACCTGTTCAGGAGCAAGCCAGAGCGGAAGAACACCTGCAAAACGTTCGATAAGATACGCAAGTGTTCTCTCATAACAGCCGAGTGATGTTCTGTGGATAATATACGGGAGCTTCTTCTGACCATCTCTGTCTATATAGTACATACCGAACTTTTCAGCAAGAAGCATATCGATCTGTATTGTAACTATAGTGTCTTCCTTTCCGAAAACATTCTTGTACTGGATGTCAAGCTTAGGACCGTAGAACGCTGCTTCGTCTACTCCTACCTCGTACTCTACCCCAAGCTTATCAAGAATCTCGCCCATTACTCTCTGAGCCTCTTCCCACTGCTCCTTTGTTCCCTCATACTTGTTTTTCGGATTTGCAGGATCCCACTGTGAAAATCTGAAAGTACAGTCCTCAAGAAGTCCAACTGTATCGAGAACGTATTTTGCAAGTTCAAGACAGCCCTTGAACTCTTCTTCAAGCTGATCAGGTCTGAGTATATAGTGTCCTTCGGATATTGTGAACTGACGGACTCTTATAAGACCGTGCATTTCACCGCTTTCTTCGTTTCTGAACAGAGTTGATGTTTCTGTAAGACGCATAGGAAGATCTCTGTAGGAACGCTGACGGTTAAGATATACCTGATACTGGAACGGACATGTCATAGGACGGAGTGCGAAGCATTCCTTTGTTTCATCAGAAGGATCGCCCAGTACAAACATACCGTCAAGATAGTGATCCCAGTGACCTGATATCTTATAGAGATCAGACTTTGCCATAAGAGGAGTTTTTGTAAGAAGACAGCCGCGAGCCTGCTCCTCATCCTCTATCCATCTCTGGAGAAGCTGGATAACTCTTGCGCCCTTCGGAAGAAGAACAGGAAGTCCCTGACCTACATAGTCAACAGTAGTAAAGTACTCAAGCTCACGTCCGAGCTTGTTGTGATCACGGAGCTTTGCTTCTTCAAGCTTCTTGAGATGCTCTTCGAGCTGTGAAGCCTTCGGGAAAGCAACAGCGTATATTCTTGACAGCATCTTGTTCTTTTCGTTTCCTCTCCAGTAAGCGCCGGTACATGAAAGAAGCTTTATTGCCTTTACACCCGATGTGGAAAGAAGGTGCGGTCCGGCACAAAGATCAGTAAAGTCTCCCTGCTTATAGAAGGAAATAGGCTCTCCCTTGTCTGCATGCTCTTCGCAAAGCTCAACCTTGTAAGGCTCGTTCTGCTCCTTAAGATATGCTATCGCTGCATCAGGAGCCATCTCGAACTGTTCAAGAGCTATGCCTTCCTTTACTATTTTCTTCATCTCAGCCTCTATCTTCTGAAGCTCATCTGCTGTAAACGGCTTTTCTACATCAAAGTCATAGTAAAAGCCGGTATCTATTGACGGACCGATAGCAAGTCTTGCTTCAGGGTACAGTCTCTTGACAGCCTGTGCCAGAATATGTGACGCTGTGTGCCAGAAGGTTTTCTTACCATCGAGAGAATCAAATGTCATTACCTCAAACTCACAGTCCTCACTGATAACGGTTCTGATATCCTTTACCTCACCATTTATCTTTACGCAGCATGCAGCCTTGAGAAGTCCTGCGCCGATACCCTTGATTATATCGACAGCTGAAAGTCCGCTTTCAACCTCTCTTACACTTCCGTCTTTTAACGTAAGCTTTACCATAGTTTTCATATCCTTTCAAAATAATAATAATAAAACCCCTCAGAAAAGCATACGGCTCTTCCAAGGGGCATAAAAATGCGGTTCCACCCTATAAATCTGCATAAAAATACAGCTCTCTCAACGTTCCGGTAACGGGGAACAGCCGTCGTGTATTAGACGCACTCAAAGGACGGTATCCGTGTTATAGGATTCTGATCTTAATCTCAGCAGCTTTAAGAATCTCTCTGTATGAACCACCGCAATAACAAGGCTTTCCTTTTCATTGTTTTTTAAGCTTATATAATCAATTATACCTCAAAAAAATAAAAAGTCAATATTTTTTTTCTGTTTTATATATCTCTGTATACAGAGTTGTTTTTATTTTTTCAAACATTTTCCTGTCTGCAGCACACCTTCCGGTCATGATAAAAAGAGGGATTTCTCTCTTTCCTTCAGTCATAGGAGGCTGAACATATGGAAAATCATTAAAGAAAAATCCGTTTTTCTCATAGAATGCTATGCGTCTGCGCGACTCCTCATCCAGCGGCGGCTCCACTTCAAGACATACTTGTTTATCTGTCTGCAAGGCAATACCTGAAAGAAGCTCTGAGCCTATACCCCTGCCACGGAAACCGGAAAGCACAGCAAGATGCTCAACAAAAACTATCTCCTTAAGCTCCCATACCGAAACAAAACCGAGAAGCTTCCCATCATCTCCGCAAAATCCATACGCCGTGTACCGCGGATCATCAAAAATACCCTTCTGCTCTTCATAGGTCCTGTATTCATCAGCCGGAAAGCTGCCCTCAAGAAGCGCATAAATAAAATCAACATCCTGTTTAAAAAGCTTTTTTAGCATTTTTTCTACCTCACTGTTATTTTTAACAAATTTACATCAGCCCTCAGAAAATATAGTAAACGTAAAAACGTTTTTTTCGTTCATTATAATTATAACATTTTACACCTCAAAACAAAAGTCTGTTTTCACTGAAAGTCAAATTATAGTCTTGACATTTAAGTCAAAAAGATATACAATAGAAGTATTGCATTTATTTATTTTTTTCAAATGCATTTTACTGAACAAGTGCTGAAAACAGCAACAACAAATTTACGCACGGTTCAGTCAGAATGTTTTTATTCTATCAAATATACATAATTTATCTGTAAAATATATTATTTTTATATATAACCTTAACAAATATAAATAATAAATCTTTTTTGGAAAATTATCTTCTTGAAGTTTAAAAAATTAATACTCTTCTGACTGTACCGTATTTTTTTTAGCGTTATGAAAAGCATATTTACAGTGAAAGGAGGAATTAATTTTCCATGAGTACACCTACAGTAATAATAATTGCTGTCCTCGCTCTCGTTATCGGTGCAGCAGTCTCAGGATTTATCTTCTTCAAAAAAGGTATCGCCTACAGACAGCAGCAGGCAGAAGCGGCAATAGGCTCAGCTGAACAGGAAGCGGAGCGAATCAAGAAAGAAGCTAAAAAATTAGTCGAAAATGCTAAAGTCGAAAGTGCCAACAAGAAAAAACAGGCGCTTGTTGAAGCAAAAGACGAAATCTATAAGCTTAAATCAGAAGCAGACAAGGAAATAAAGGACAGACGTTCTGAGATCTCCAGACAGGAAAGACGAATCCAGCAAAAGGAAGAAAATCTCGACAAGAAGAACGACAACCTTGAACGTAAGGAAGAACTGCTTCAGAACAAGATAAAATCAGCCGAAGAAAAGCTTAGTGAGGCTGAAGCTATCAAGAAAAGTCAGATGGAGATCCTCGAAAAAATCTCCGAGTTCACAAGAGAACAGGCTAAGGATTATATCATATCCCAGCTCGAATCCGAGCTTGTACATGAAAAAGCTCTCAAAATTGCCTCCTACGAACAGCAGCTTAAGGACAGCTGCGATGAGAAGGCAAGAAACTACATCTCGCTCGCTATCGCAAAGTGTGCTGCCGATCAGGTATCCGAATCCTCAATATCGGTAGTTGCCCTTCCGAACGACGAAATGAAAGGCCGCATAATAGGTCGTGAGGGACGTAACATCCGTACTCTTGAAACACTCACAGGTGTTGATCTCATAATTGACGACACACCTGAGGCTATAACTCTTTCCTGCTTCGATCAGGTAAGACGAGAGGTAGCAAGAATCGCTCTCGAAAAGCTTATAGCAGACGGCCGTATCCATCCGACAAGAATCGAAGAAATGGTCGATAAGGCACGACGTGAAGTTGAGCACAAGATCCGTCAGGAGGGTGAACGTGCTATTCTCGAAACAAACGTTCACAACATAAACCACGAGCTTGTGAACCTTATAGGTCGTCTCAAGTTCCGTACAAGCTATCGCCAGAACATACTCAACCACTCGATAGAGGTTGCTCAGCTCTCAGGTATTCTTGCTTCGGAGCTTGGCGTGGACGCAAACGTAGCAAGACGTGCAGGACTTCTCCATGATATCGGTAAGGCACTTACTTCCGAGATAGAGGGCTCACACGTACAGATAGGCGTTGACGTATGTAAAAAGTACAAGGAAAGCGCTGAAGTTATTCACGCTGTTGAAGCTCACCATAACGACGTAGAACCTAAGACAGTCATCGCTTGTATCGTACAGGCTGCTGACGCAATATCTGCTGCAAGACCTGCTGCAAGATGCGAAAACTATGAAAGCTATATCAAACGTCTTGAAAAGCTTGAAGAAATATGCTCTTCATATGAAGGCGTTGAAAAATGCTTCGCCGTTCAGGCCGGCCGTGAGGTAAGAATCATGGTTCTTCCTGAGGTTATCAACGACGAAAAGATGGTTCTTGTTGCAAGAGACATCGTTAAGCGTATCGAAGACGAAATGGAATATCCGGGACAAATAAAGGTTCATCTTATCCGTGAGAGCAGAACTATCGAATACGCAAAATAAAACCACTGATCTTTACCCTACTCCTTCTGAGTGGGGTAAATCTGTTCTGTATACTTTTTTTCAGAAAGGAAAGTGAAAAAATATGGCATCAGCACCGAAAAAAACGCACAAAACTATATTCGGAACTACAGAAAAGTCAAACTTTATCCTGAACATGACAAACAACGGCTTCAACAAGTTCGCAGCTATTGCTTTTTCAGCCGGATTTTTACTTATTTTCATACTGTCAGCAGTAACCGAGTTTTTCTCCCTGAGAGAGCTTACCGAAAAAAACTATGACTGGCGTATTATTCCGTCCATAGCACTTGGTATAACAGGCATAGCCGGTATAAGCATCTTTATTATTGCTCTCATAAAGCAGACTCTTGACAAAAAGCAGATAGCGGCTGCTGTCATTGCTCTGATCATGACCGTTTTCATGTACATATCCTACATAAACGCTTATGCACTTGTAAAAGACTATTCAGCCTTTCTCGGATATCGTAACGGCCGATACGAAGGTTTTCTGGTTCATCTTTGCTATCTGTTTATTTTCCTCGGAAGTCTCACAATAAACAAAGAAAACACTGTAAAAAAAATCTTCAGCGTTTTTCTTATAATAATGCTTCTTGAATCAGTATGGTCAGCTCTTCAGTTTATTCCTTCGTTCCCCGATCACTACAGCAGCATACCGTATCTTATAAAAAACCAGCTGCTTCCGAGCGGCACTACAGGAAGCCCCGCTTTTCTTGCAACACTTTTCTCTATAGGACTTCTGATAGCTGTATTCGGAGCTTTTTATGAAAAAACAAAGCTTCTGTCGGTACTGTGTAAGCTTTCAATAGTTCCTCTGTCTTTTATACTTTTTAAAACCCAGACTCTTATCGGTGTTTTTTCTTCAGCACTGACTATCGTTCTTGCTGTTTTCTTATTCGTAAGAAACAAAAAACAGGACAAGCTCAGTTCAACTCCTCTTGTTTTGCTTCTCACCGGAACCATCGCTTCTCTTGCTTTTGTTTTCATAAGAGGCTTTGCACTTCTTGACGGACCGATAATATGGCATGACGGCTGCAAAAGACTCGCCGCCTTCGGTCAGTATACAGCTAAACTCGATAACAGCTTTGATATTCACAGTATAAAAGAATCATATGCTTTTATGTGGAACAAAGCTATAGAGTTTATCGGAAAGTTCCCGATAACCGGTCTTGGACCTGATGCATTTGCTATACCTCAGCTTGATACAGTAAAACCTGATTTTAAACTTGCTATGACGATAGACCGTCCTTATAACGAATATCTTTTCTATGCAGCAACACTCGGTATACCGTCCGCACTGGCGTTTGCATCAATTCTTATCTACTCTGCAGTAAACGGAGCAAAAGCCTTCAAAAAGAACAAAAGCTGGATATCTCTTGCTGCTGTAAGCATATCGATTATGTACATCATAACTGCAGCTGTGACAAACAGCACTGCAACAGTAACTCCTTTTGTATGGTTCATACTCGGCACATGCTGCTGTTCATTTACTGAAAAAGAATAAAACAGGATCTTCTGAGAACATAAAAAAACACATCCGGACAGCATTTCGGATGTGTTTTTTTCTATAAGCTAAGCTTATGTTATTTTTCTTGATCGTCTGAGCTGTTTTCAGATTTTTTTGAACGTGAAATACCGATTACCGAGACAATAACCGCTCCCCAGAAGCTTATAGCAATAAGAGGCATCGTCACTGAAAATACACGCCATATCGTTTCGTCACTGCTCACAGTAAACAATGTAAAAACAAAAACAAAAATTGATAACAGTAAGACAGCAAGAAATATTCTTTTCAGTTTCTCCAAGAGTATTTCTCCCTTCGCAGATATGATTTTTTTAAGCCTTTATCCTTAAAAGCTAACGCAGTCAGCAAATATGCAGGATAATAATCAAGGGCACTTCTGTTTCAGATACAAAAAGTGCCCTTCTGAGTTTTTATTTATTTTGTATTGTCAATGTTCCACTTGAAGTTATAGAGCTTTTTGGCTCTTGTTATGTCAAGTACGTTGTTATTGAAAAACGTGGTCATATCTATATAGCGATAGTTGGTTTTTATATCGTTCTTGCTTTTAAACTTTACAAGTTTCAGCTTCATCATGTCCTTACCTAAGTTTCTCTGAAGAACAGGACCGTATTTTTTTCTTGCTCTTGCATACTTTATGATTTCTCTTGCAGAGCATATGTTGCTGTCGGCTACATTATATATGCCCATATAAGTCTTATCATCAGCATGCTTTACAAAGCACATTACGAACTCAACGAGGTTGTGCAGACAGCAGAACTGGAAGCCGTAATCTCCTGAATAATATACAAAAAGTCCGCCTGTATCAGGATCAAGTATCTTACAGAGAAGATTATTTGAAAAATCACTTGTATAGATAGGAGCTACTCTGAGTGCCGCTGATATCATGTTATTGTTTGTTTTCAGCGCTTCTGCAAGCTTTTTTTCTGATTCTCGCTTTAGTCTTGCATAGTTTGAAACTATCTTCAGACGATCTGTCTCTCTTATCGGCTCTCTTGTCTTAGGAAACTCATAAACCTGACTTGTACTGATGAGAATAAACTTTTTTACTCCTGATGACACTGCAAGATTGTAGATATAGTCGTCATATATAGCGCTGCGCTTCATATCTTCTTCAGTTATAGTATCACTCAGGTCATTGTCTGCAGTGCATGCACAATGAATCACAACATCAAAGCCTTCGTTTTTAAAAAGCCCTTCAAAAACCGCTCTGTCTCTGGCATCAGCCTGAATAAAACTATAGTTTTTCTTGCCGTCATTGTAAGAACCGGTATTTACATCGGTGCCTATTACCTGATTGTCTCTTTTTATAAGCCCTGAACATATCTTTCTTCCTATGAGTCCACACGCACCGGTTATCAGAATCTTAGCCATATTCTCACTCTCCTTTGTAAAAAAAAATTGATTTTTCTAAAACAATACAGTATAATATTCTTAGTATGTTTTTTAAGTTCTTCGTTTACGATTATTTTTATTTTTTTTACTACATCATTATTCATAATAGCCTTTTTTAATAATTATATCATATAACAAAATCAAAATCAATATCCTTGGCAGAAATAATATATTTCGCACAAAAAGAAAGGTACTATAATGGACAGTTTTACAACAAATTCTGACGGAAAACGATATCTTACACAGAACAACTATCTCAGAAGCAGATTCGGAGGAAAGGTTATCAAGCTTTCACTAAACGCCGGAATGTCCTGCCCTAACAGAGACGGAACAAAAGGAACAGGCGGATGTATATACTGTTCTCCGATGCTAAGCGGGGATTTTTCCGGTAACTCCCGCCTCTCTGTAACAGAACAGCTCCGTTCACAGACAGAGCTTCTGTCAGAAAAATGGCAAAGCTCTATGTATATACCATACTTTCAGGCAGGCTCAAACACCTACGCCCCACTTGACGTACTGAAACCACTGTACGAAGAAGCTCTTGCATTCGGCGGAACAGTCGGGCTTACCATAGCTACACGGGCTGACTGCATTTCACACGATATGCTTGACTATCTGAAGGAACTGTCACAAAGAACATATCTTACAGTCGAACTCGGACTGCAGACAGTACATGACACCACAGCCAAGTACATAAACCGCTGTCATACATATCGGGAGTTTCTGCATACGTATGAGCTGCTAAAAAGCTCCGGAATAAACATATGCGTACATATCATCAACGGACTTCCCGGAGAAACCATACAGATGATGACAGACACCGCCGGACAGGTAAGCCTTCTTAAGCCTCACAGCGTAAAAATACACATGCTTCATCTGATAAAAAACACTCCCCTTGCTGAAATATACGAAAAAACTCCTTTTTATCTTCTCGGACGAGAGGAATATATAAACATTGTATGTGACCAGATAGAGCTTATGCCTCCTGACACCATAATAGAAAGAATTACCGGAGACGGTGACAGAAGAACTCTTATCGCTCCTCTGTGGACAAGTGATAAAAAATCAGTAATAAACGGCATAGACAAGGAGCTCAGAAGAAGAAACAGCAGACAGGGAATAAATTTTAAAAGCAGCTGACCAAGAAGTCAGCTGCTTTTTTGTCATGCTAATCCGTTATTGGCATCCTCGATAAGTGCGTCTATAACACTGTAACAGGAACCAACAGTCTCTGCCCATGAAACACCGCCCTGAAGCGAAGCTCTGATACCGGTCTCGGCGCTGTCAAGCGTACCTGTAATATCAGCACTTACACCTGCATAGAAGTCAAAAACAGGGTTTTCGTTTGCCATATCCCACATCTTATCTCTCATAGCGATCATTTCCGGAGTCCACCCGTATGTTTTTATGAGAAGCTCGTCGCCTATGCCGTTAAGTCCTTCGTTGAGCATAACTGCTCTTTTGCATTCTGCAAACTTTGCAACACCCTCAGGATTATGTCCGCCTGAAACCATCATATATCCTTCTGCTGTTGTAGGTATGTAGTACTTGTCTGCCTTCGGGTCCTTAGGCATTGGAACGAAGAAAGCATCCTTTCCTAAGGTTTTCTGCCATTCTTCAGGATACTTGTAGATTGCCCATAAGCCGCAGGGATAGAAGAGCTCCTTTCCCTCTCCTATAAACGAAGGCATCTCACTCCAGTCAAACATGGATTTATCTATAACACAACCGTCCTTATAAAGCTCTGCCATGAAGTTCTGAACTCTCTCAAGAGCAGGGTCCTTAAGGTTGTTTACAAGCTTTCCGTTTTCAAGACCAACATACGGAACACCGGTAGTCAGCGAAAGCGCTGCTTCTGTCCAGTATCCGTCTATACCATAAAGTCCGTTTTCGGGATCCACAAAATCATCAAGTATCTTTTTGAATGTGTCCCATGTCCAGTTATTATTTTCAAAAAGCTCCTGAGGATCGTCAAGACCATATTCTTCTATAGTTTTCTTATTGTAGAACACTGCTGTATTTCCACCGCTCAGGTTTGTACACAGCAGATAGTGCTTTCCGTCCCACACGAACATATCATTTGCGTTTTTTACATCCTTCCAGAGCTCAGAACTAAAGTCAACATACTCATCAACAGGTGCAAACATAGATTTTATTGCACCCTTAGGAAATACGTCGGCATCACCTGCAGGGAAAAAATCTATTCCCTCATCACCGTTTATAGCTGTCGCAAGCTTTTCATATCTTACTTCCCAGTCGATAATAGTTTCCTCGATGTTTCCGCCGTATCTTTCCTGAAAAACAACAAGATCGATATGACTGTCGGTAGAAAACCCCCAGTTTGCCATCCACTTGATAGTTTTGTTTTCCAGCTCACCGGTAAGTCTCGGATCCTGTGCTGCAATAGACGCAAGCTCTTCTCTTGTTACCGAATCAAGCTTATCTTCTTTTTTTTCTGTTTTTCCGGAATCATTACACGATACAGCCGCAGCCGCAAGAGATATGGCTGCCAGCGTAACAATAAGCTTTTTTATTTTCTCCATGAGCCTTTTCCTTTCAAATCCGAAACCCACAAAGCTCTGTACCATAGTAGCAGATTTTTTTATGGCTTCCTCTTAAAAATTTTTTAACTTTACTTTTTATATATGAACCCTCTTGCGTGATCAATATGACCTGCATTTTTATCTGAAAACAAATCATTCTGTAACATGCTCAACACCCTGTGCGAGCATTGTGGTTACATGTGAATCAGCAAGCGAATAAAAAACTGTCTTTCCCTCACGTCTGTATTTTACAAGGCGTGACTGCTTGAGAACCCTCAGCTGATGAGATATTGCTGACTGCTGCATGCCAAGTGCTCCGGCTATATCGCATACACAAAGCTCACTCTTCAGAAGAAGCAGAAGTATTTTTATTCGTGTAACATCTCCGAAGACTCTAAAAAGCTCCGCAGTTTCCTGCAGAACCTCCTCCGAAGGCATCACTGTCTCTTTTTTGTTATCCATCAGGTGCAAATTCACTCTCCATCCTTGAGCGGACTCTTTTTCTTAAGCTTCTTGTTTGCATAGAGCACCTTGTCTGCTGAAGACATGAGCTGATCTATGGTTTCTCTGTTATAGCTGTCAAACATATATACTCCCATACTTACCTCTATGTTATATGGCTTATCGCTGGTACGGTTGAACTCACACGCACAGGATTTTATGCGCATACATATCTGATCCATCTGTCTTTCATCCACATCAAGAACAAGCGCAACGAACTCATCTCCGCCTATACGGCCGACAACATCTGTAGAACGAAGGTTTTTGCGTACAAACTCCATCGCCATTCTTATGGCAAAGTCACCTTCCTTATGACCGAAGTTATCGTTTATTCCCTTGAGATTATCAAGATCTGCATACAGGATAGCTCCGTCATGGTGAGACATACAGCATGACCGAAGAGCTTTTTCAGATTCTGTAATAAATCCTCGTCTGTTATACGCACCGGTAAGCTGATCCGAAACTGATTCTACACTGAGAATATCGTTTACCTTGCGGACACTTTCAAGTGCCCCCTCAAGCTGATTCATGAACTGTGTAAGCTTGATGGCGGTACATATCTGCTTGGAGATATTCATAACCTCAGACATAAGGCTTATTTCAGTCTCTATGAGCATTACTCCGTACTGTTCCTCGTTAAAGTAGAGTGCCTGAATCACCATAGTCTGTCTTTTGCTATACGGGACAAACTTATGATTAAGGATGCTGTCATATCTCATACGCTGATCCCTGACAGGAGGAATGACACATTTTCCGTTTTCATAGAAAACCTTAAGATATACATGCTGCGGTCTGTGCCATGAAGATACATCGTTTGTTATGTTTGATCTTCCTGAGTTAAAGAAAGAGTTATGATATATATATACATAACAGCTCTTCATCGCAATGTTACTCAGATCCTTTACCATAAGATTGAAGCACTCGTCCTCGTCTTTTCCGTTATCCATCATATCATCAGCTATTCTGGTAAAAACATAGCGATCGGATATCATTCTTTTTTCTATGTTGTGTGCCTTTTCAGCAAAGTGAAGACTTATATGTCTGTATATACGTTCAAAAGAAGAGTTGATTATATTTTTCTTATGGTCTGAAGCACCTTCAAGCGCTACTCTCTTGAGTGCAAACATCATAGCGTTTATTGAATCTATAGTAAAAAAATCAAGATTTTCCGCAGAAACAAGGTCAGCAACAAGAGCTGATACTTCTCCGTCTTCAAAGCCGTCACCTTCTACGATCTTGTCATAAACCGTGTTCATGAAACGGTACATATCACCGATCTGCTTTTTAGGAATAATATCAAGCGCCGACTTACTTATAACGTATTTTTCTATGTTTGCTATAAGCTCTTCCTTCGGGATATCAACACGGATATCTCTGGTTTCGATTCGGTGTATTTCTTCAGGGTCGCATCCGCAGGATTGTCTTGTTATGAGTGAGGTTTTTACATATTCCCTTCCCATAGTTCCTGTTTCATAATACTTTAAAGCACTGACCACAGCCTGATATCCCATAGTCATAATATATGACTTTACTGTAGTAAGAGGCGGATCCATAACATTAGCAAAAACTGCATCGTCATATCCTGTGACAAGAATATCCTTGCCTAATCTCAGTCCTCTCTTTTCACAGACTCTTTTTACAGAAATAACCATAGTGTCGTTTGCGCAGCATATAGCCTCAGGCATATCGTCAGCTACCCTGTCAAAAAGCTCATCTATCACGTTATCGCAATAATCGGTAAAGTCTCCGTAAGCAACATATTTCTTGTCATACTCTATGCCGTTTTCAGCAAGAACCTGCTTATAGACCTCAAGTCTTGCATCTGCAACCTTAAGATCCTTAGGCCCGCTCAGAAAAGCTACCTTTCTCTTTCCGTGATGTACTATAACATGCTCTATGGCTTCCTTAAGTCCCTCAAGACTGAATACTATACTCGGATATCCCTCTATCTCTGTCTCCATCGAAATAACCTTCAGATCCTTGTACTGATCCATGAATTCACGCATCTGTTTTTCACTCAGGAAAAAACCTACCGTACCCGTTGAAACAAGCAGAACATCAATGTTGTTTGCTGTTACATATGAGTAGAGAACGTTATTCTGATACTCAAACCTGTTTATTTCAATGTTGTCCCACACAGCGTTAAGCTCACGCCCGGGAACTATAAGAAGATTTACATCCAGCTCATCCGCTGCAATAGCGGCCCCCTTACAAAGCAAGGTGGAGTAATCATTCTGTATGCTGTTTACCATTATCGCTATGTTGATCCTCTCACCACCCATCACAGTCAAATCCCCTCCTTAGTTTAACATTATGCCATCCGTAGCTCTATCAGATGATGATGTATATAATCATATAATACATTAAAAAGCTTTTTTTGTCAAGATTTTCACTGCACATTACACAATATTCTCACAATAAAACCGTATTATTCTATTGTTTTCCCATATTCAGAACACCGGGATCTGACCGGACATAATGAAAAAGATACTGCTGAGCTATTCCCTCAAGCCCTTTCGTACACTCCGGCATACCGTCAGGATAAAAGCACTCAGTCACTCTCTTCATCCACACATCTACAGGACACGCCTCCGTCCTGTACATGCCATAGAGAAGAACGCAGTCCGCAACCTTAGGGCCGACTCCCTTTATCGTCATAAGGGAATTTTTCGCCTGTTCATATGGCATAACACGCATATCTTCAAGGCTGATCATTCCTGAGGCTGTTTTTTCGGCTGCATCCACTATGTACTTTGCCCTGAAGCCCGATCTCAGATATGAAAGCGACTCTGCAGTCTCTCCACTTAACACTTCAGCATCAGGAAAGCCTCCGTATCTTTCACACAGTCTTGATATTATCCCTTTTATACGCGGAATGTTGTTGTTCTGGGATATTATAAACGAACATAGTGTCTCCCATGTATCCTGTTTCAGAAGTCTTATCCCGGGAGCGAAGCTGCATGCCTTCGCAAGTGTTTCATCTTGGGAAAACCTCATCTTCAGCTCTCCGTAGTCAGTTTCCAGGTCAAAGTAATCCTTCCATACACCCAGAAACTCATCCTCTGTTATCCCATGAAAAAGAAAAACACCTTCTTTAATTGAAGATATTCTGAGAAAGCTGTTCAGAAAAAATCCACTGTAGGAGCCATCCTCGTCCCGGCTCCACCTGAAAGCCTGTCCGCAGTCAAGCGTCTGGGAAAGCTCAAAATCCTTCTGACTGAGTATTATTCCCTCTGCGGTCTTCTTGTAGTCCATATACTGCACCTCCGTTGAGCGCCTGAAAAATCTCTTGTTTTCAATATTTTTATTATACCATATAATGTCTTAGACAATCAACAGTTTCAACAACACAGATACATAATGTTTTTCCACTGTTTCCACAAGGTTTTCGACAGAAAAAAAGCCGTTTTCCACATTACGCTGTGCTTTTCAACAGTTTCAACAGGGTTTTCCACACATTTCAACCACTCTGAACAGGATTATTTTTTTATATCTGTATATATTTAGTTTCATCCGCCCATTATCTCAATATCACAAAAAATATTTTTTTCACAGAACACGGAGGACATAAAAATGATAAAAGGTGTTAACAAAAAGATAATTGAAATAAACGACACAAAAAACATATATTTTGAAAAGGCCATACTGTATGTACGACCGGAAATGCTGGATACCCCTCCAGGACATCTCATGAAGGAGGCGTCATATTATCTGGAAGAAAACACTCCGCTAAGCAGCACTTCACGCGCAGAGCGCAGACTCTCATCCCTGTCAAGAATACTGGCTGCGATCGCATCTATAGGCGTTATAGGTACAGTTATAGTATTTTTCATAATCGGAGGGTAAAAAACAGGATTATTTTGTATAATAAAAAATTCTCAAAAGCATTGTTTTTTATGTAATAAAATGATATAATTAAAAGTATTATGTATGTATAAAAACAGCAGCCTCAGGTTACTGTTTTCCGCCAAATATTTTTAAAGTGAGAATGATTAAAAAATGAACGAGAAAAAATCATTTCAGGATAACGAAAACACTGAAGGTCTTATACTTGGAAAAAATCCCGTCATGGAGGCTCTCAAGGCAGAAAGGCCGATAGATACTATCTACATCGCAGGTGCCGGAACAATATTCGGCAAGATTACAGCTATGGCCCGTAACAACGGTGTAGTCGTTAAAAACGTAAACGATCAGAAGCTTCGGCAGATGTGCGGTTCAGCGGCTCATCAGGGCGTTATAGCCGTATGTGCATGCACCGAATATGCGTCAGTCAGCGATATACTTGAAGCTGCTGAAAAAAAAGGTCATGCCCCTTTTATAATCATATGTGATGAGATCGAAGATCCTCACAACCTCGGCGCAATAATCCGCACTGCCGAAGCTGCAGGCGCCGATGGAATTATAATTCCGAAGAGAAGAAGTGCTTCTCTTAATCAGACAGTTCACAAAACCTCAGCAGGGGCTGCAAGCTGGATACCGGTTGCAAGGGTATCCAACTTAGCTTCTGTCATCGATGAGCTGAAAGCTCAGAACATATGGATATACGGAACCGACGCTGAAGGAACTGATTATACAGCAGCTGATCTCAGAGGAGGCATAGCACTGGTTATAGGTTCAGAAGGCTTCGGCATGGGAAAACTCATAAAGGAAAAGTGTGATTTTCTGCTCAGTCTTCCTATGAACGGTCACGTCAATTCTCTCAATGCTTCTGTTGCAGCAGGCATATTCATGTACGAAGCAGTAAGACAAAGAAACATGTAAGGAGTAAAAATGGCATCGAAAAACTTATATTCTGTCGATGATATACTCAGCGAATACTCCCCCGGCAAAAATGAAGAAGCCGCAGAGGCTGAAAACCATGCCGGGGAAGAAAAAGAAGACAGCTCTGATATCAGCGAACAGATAGAACCTATCATCCCTGACGATGGCGGTGAAAAATTTATCCGCAATATATCTGTGACCGGCAATCACAGCTCTGCCGATGATGACAAAAAAGCTGAATCCATGCCGGATGATACAGAACAAAACGAAAACGCATCTGATGAAAAAAAACAGGACAGCGATAACATAAACAAAACCGAAAACGAAAATACCCCTGCAGATAATGACAGTACTGACGAAGACAAGGATACATACACAGACGATGATGACAGTGATGATGACGAAGATACCGGCGACAGCACTGATGAAGGCAACAGTCTGTTTACAGAAAACATAACCTCTAAAATATTCCGCAACAGTTCTGATACGGCTCTGTACGACCTTAAAAACAGAAGAAAAGAAGGTTTCAGCGGAGTAAAAACAGACTTTTCGTACAGAAGTGCAACAAGGATACAGGACAAGCCCAACAAGATAGTCCGCAATCCCGAAGACAACATAAGATATGCACCAACCAAGGAAAGCAGGCCATCAAAAAAAGCATCAGACAGCTTATACAAAACAGGACGAAAAAACACATCAGTCCAGAACGAACCTGATTCTGATATATCCATCCTCAAGCACCGTACCCCGAATCTCCCTGTCACCGAAATATTCGGCAGCTTAAAAGAAAAAGCACTGTCTTCAAAGACACTTTCCGGATTCAAAAAGCGTTTTTCAGGCTCAGGCGGTGTAACTCAGAAAAACCACAGCATAGATCTTAAGTCTACTCCGGAAGTAGGATACTTCTCAATAGACGTGGATATAACCGATGACTATGATAAGGAAAGCCAGAAACACAGCAGCTTTTTCAAAAAGACAAAGGAAGCAGCCGAAAACAGTCTTAACGACTATGAGGCACCCGGTGATGCCTCAATAATCCTTGAAGATCTTTACAGTCTCAAGGACAACCTCACCGCAAAAGGAATAGTTCAGATAATAGCAGCCATGCTCAGCACATATCTGTCGGTATCTGTAATGTACAATATTCCTGTACCGGGATTTGTAAGCAATTCCGCTTCTCCGCATGCCTACAGCTTTGTCATGTTTCTTCTGTCTGCCATCGTTATGTTCACCTCGTTTCCTGTCATTACAGGCGGAATCAGAAATCTTTTCAGAAAAAAAGCAGACTGTGACAGCCTTGCAGCAATAGCTATTACATTCAGCACTATCGCTGCTGCAATATCAACTGAAAACGCCGGACTTATAAGCACCGGCGGAATACATATATACACCCCTGTTGCTATAACTGCTTTTCTTGCCAACACCATAGGAAAGCACTTTATAGTAAACAGAGCAATAAACAACTTTGATATGCTCATGTCCTCGTCTGAAAAGTATTCGCTCTTCTATATAGACGACGAAGCCCGCTCTGAGCAGCTTACAAAAGGTGTCATACATGACTACCCTGTTGTTACTGCAGTAAGAAAAACAGGCTTTGCAAAGGATTTTCTCAGATATACATATTCATCGGATATCGCAGACAAGCTTTGCGGAAAAACAGTTCCGATAATCCTCGCTGTATCGCTCTTTATGACGGTTATTGCCGTCTTTCTCTGCGGCGAGCTTGAAAAAACACTCAACATATCTTTTATCACATCAGTGCTTTCAATGTCTCTGTCAGCGTGCTCCTGCTTCGGTATTCCGATAGTTGTAAATCTTCCTCTGGCCAATACTGCCGCAGAAGCTGAAGAAAACGAAAGCATGATTCTCGGCTATCAGAGTATCGATGATTTTTATGATACAAACGCACTTGTAGTTGACGCATCACAGATAATCCCCGAGCATTCAGTAAAGCTCTGCGCCATAAAAATGTTCTCCGGTATAAAAATAGACAAGGCTATAGTATCAGCTGCAAGTCTCGTAATAAAATCCGGAAGTATTTTCTCTGATATGTTCAGCAAAATAATCGACCACAACGAAAAGCTTCTCGAAAAAGTAGAAAACTATTCGTATGAAGATTCCATGGGAATATGCGGCTGGATAAAAAACAAGCGTGTCCTCTTCGGAAACAGACAGCTTATGATAAACCACAATATAGAAGGTATCCCGCCGAAGTCACGTGAACAGGAGCTTGTAGGAAAAGGACGTATCCCTGTATACCTGTCCATCTCCGGAAACCTCGCTGCTATATTTGTTATAAAGCTCAAGGCTGATCCTTCCGTAACGGAAAACCTTACCGAGATAACAAACAACGGTGTTTCCCTTATAGTAAAGAGCGTAGATTCCATTGTCACAGTCACACGAATCGCAAGACTTCACAACATACCCGAGGATATGATAAAGGTTATCCCGACAGGTCAGCGTGAATACTGCGAAAAGATCACCTCTCCGGTATCCGAGACAAGCGCATCGGTTATATGCAGCGGTAAGCTTTCATCAGTCTCAAGAGCAATATCAAACATAAAACACATCCATCACAGCTCGCTTACCGGTCTTGTTTTACAGGGAACATCAGCTATCATAGCAATGTTTTTCATACTGATATTTATGTTCATGGGTATAGAAAGCAGGATAACCCCTCTCATGATAATGCTGTATCACGCTATATGGCTCTTCTCGACCGTACTTATCATGAAGTTGAAACCCAGATAACACCTTACTCTGATAGTTATTCACATCAACAGAAAACGGAGTGAAAAAATGAAAAAACTGATAAGCATAGTACTATCACTTTCATTTCTTATGTGTGCTTTTTCAGGCTGTGAAAAAAACGAAGAACAGTCAGCCGGCAGCAACACCCAGGCGATACAGGATATACCCGAAAACGCAGCATCTGATTTTGCATATAAGGAAACTGAAAAAGGAATAAAAATAATAGGCTACAAGGGCACATCCACATCGGTAAAAATACCATCTGAAATAAACGGAAAGCCTGTCCTTACAATAGCCGAATACGCTTTTGACGGATTTGAAAAAACCGAAGAGGGCTCATATCAGACTCACAAGGAGAACAATATAACCAGAATAGTTTCTCTCTACATCCCCGGAACAGTAAGAGCACTCGGAGAAGGCGCTTTTGCAAACTGCTACTCACTTACCGAGGTCGTCATCTCAGAAGGCGTTGAGACCATGGGAGAAGGAGCTTTTGCAAACTGTAATGAGCTTACATCGATAAGTCTGCCGGAATCTCTCACAACTATAGGAGGCTTCGCCTTCAATTGCTGCAGCAAGCTCCAGGAGATAAGTCTGGGTAAAAACGTAAGCTCTGTCGGAGAATATGCGTTTTATGAATGCACTTCTCTCGAAAAGGCAGCTCTGCCTGACAGTCTTGAAACTCTCGGAAGAGGCGCTTTTTTCTCATGTACAGCTCTTAAAGAGCTGATGATTCCCGAAAGCGTAAAAACAATAGAAGAATATGCGTTCGGATATACTATACCAAAGGATGAACACGGACACGCTTTAAGTGAAGAGTTTGAACTCATTCCCGATGTCGCTGTTATATCCGGAGCCGGTTCTGAAGCTGAAAACTACGCAAACAGCAACAACATAAAATTCAAAAGCAAATAAACTCATTATCGTACATATCATTTTCGGATATGTACGATATTTTTTTGTTTATTATCGGAAACACAAGCTATAATATTCGTTGTTTTAAACAATTTTTATCAACATTAATAGTTTGTTGTTGATTTTTCCTTAAATAGAGGATATAATTAAGTTATATATTATAATCAGTATTGCCTTGCACATCCGTTCACTACGGTCACTCCGTGCATATCGGCTGATAGCGAACAAAAAACATCTTTTTTCGTTCACTATAAATATGGCATAAGTTTGTCATTTACTATAAATTATGAGCGGGAGGAATTGATAAAAATGAACCGGGCAAACAGCATCTGCTACAACGATACAAGCTGCGACTGTTTCTATATAACCGATACATATGAAGGAAACACGACCTACGAATATGATGACAGATTTTCCGCCGTTACCGGCTATAACTCTCTTTCAGAAATATCAGGCAGAGAGATCGAAAATCTTATCCATCCCGAAAACCTTAAAGAATTCAAAAAAGTCAAACAGTCAGTATCCGAAAAAAACCCTCTTGAAATAATCGACCTTCGTCTTATAAAAAAGGACAGCTCCGTACTCTACGTACGCTGCAGTCTCATATATACAAAAACCGAGGACGGATACGAACGCATAATCCATGCTTTTTCAGTACTGAGCGATGCAGAATATCTGAAACAGCATGATAATCTCTCGCGTTCTGCCCAGCCGATAATGTTCAAGTTTCATCACGGAGAAGAGTTTCCTTTTTTCTATAACGAAAGCTTTCTGTCGGCAATAGGATATACCGATGACGAGATTTCAAAAAAAGTACTCAGGTACACAGATCTTATTCATCCAAAGGATACAGCACACCTGATACATACAATAAAGAGCGCTCACAAATCCAACACTGTATCTGCATTTACATTCCGCATACTGGACAAGCAAAAAAACATTCACTGGATAAACTGTTCGTTCAAAAAAATGTCCGTTCCCTCTGACGAATACATAATGGCGATAGGTGAAGACGTTACAGCCCAGAAAAAAGCCGAATCAGAGCTTAACAAGAACCGCCTTCTCATGCAAAGCATCGCCGGAACCATGAGCTGTGCTACCTTCACTCTGAACGAAGAAGAAAACAAGGCAGAGCTTATAAGGTTCAACGCAGGCTTTGTCAGGATGTTCGGATATACGGAAAAGGAAATAGAAGGCTTTTCCGAAAACATATGTGGAACACTCATACACCCTGAAGACACAGGCTCTTTTATATATGCGCTTATGCGCACAGACCCTGATGAAGTAAAAACATGCAGGGCACGCAGAGCTGACGGAAAAACCATAAACATAAAATTCGACTCCTTAAGCTCCTTCGAAAACGGCAAACCCTGCTATGTGTGTACATTCAGTGACATTACATATCTTAAGACGCTTGAAACAGAACTTCAGGTAAATCAGAACATACTTGCATGCTCAGCCTCATTTGCATCCAGAATTTCATTTTATGTTGATTTTACGACGGATACACTGACAAACCACAATGTATTTGTAAACAAATACAATCTGCCTGAAACCATAACCGACATGCCCTCAAAGCTTATCAGCACAGGCATGGTTTACGAGGAGTTCAAGGAAGAGCTTTTTTCTCTTTATTATAAAGTAAAAAACGGCTCTCCGGAAGAATGTGTTGTACTCAAGATATTTCTCCACGGTCTGCGTCCGTCATGGGTAAGAGTAACTCTGCACGGAATCGAAGACAGCAGTGGAAAGATCATAAAAGCCATAGGCATTATAGATGATATATCAGAACAGGTAATAGCCGAGGATATCATACTCGGAGACTCAGGAAACAGGAAAATATTCACGGATTCTTTTTTCGCATGTATGATAAACTTAAGTCAGTGCCGTGTCATAGCAAGCAAGAACGACTGCACCGACATCATAAAAATCCCCGAACAAATGTTCTATAACTCTCACTTCATATCCTCCATAGCATCAACTGTCTACCCTGAAGACCGTATCAGTGTAACAGAACAGTTATCACTTAAAAATCTGTGGACAAACTACATAAACGGAAAGAAAAACACAAACTTTGAATACCGTATGAAAAACGATGAAACAGGCTTCCGCTGGGTAAAAGCATACGCAGGATATACACATGATGACATAACAGACGACATTATTTTTGCCTTATGTCTTACGGATATTTCCGCTGAAAAGATAAACTGCAGAAACGAAATTCCAAATCCTGCAAAGATAGATGTACCAGAAAAAATCCTCTCAAAGCTTCCGTTCAAGACAACTGTTGATGAGCATCTGAGCAAACAGCAGTTCAACGGAGGAATGAATGCACTGTATCTGCTTGATCTTAACGGAATCGAGGACATAAAGGAGCCTCATATCAGATCTGCAGTCTTAAAAGCCACCGCTGAAGGACTTATGAGGATCAACCGTCCTGCAATCATCGGAAAAATGTACGGAGATGAGTTTCTTATATTTATAAAAGATATAATATCATATGATGATCTCAACATAACTGCCAAGCAGATATCCGGAATGTGCAAAAGCATGGATATCCCTGATGCTGAATCATATGTCATATCCGGATGTGTCGGTGTATCCTTCTCTCCTATGCACGGTACGGACTTTGAAACACTGTATCAAAAAGCGACTACTGCTCTCTACAACGCAAAACGCTTTGATAAAACAAACTATGCTATATACTCACAAAACGACGTAAACGAAAAAGATATTACGTCTGCTGGCAGTATGGTATTCCACCAGAAACGGCAGCTTGACTTTGATGAGTTCAAGAAAAAAGCGTCTGAGCTCATAAAAACCCCGGGAA
The DNA here is from genome assembly GCA_015066815.1 of Ruminococcus sp. GTDB lineage: Bacteria > Bacillota > Clostridia > Oscillospirales > Ruminococcaceae > HUN007. The sequence goes on along the minus strand of SVNR01000010.1, from coordinate 23,599 downwards.
CACGCTATAACCTCTATAACGGAGATATAAGACACTTCAGAAACATAAACCATTTCTTCGGATATGAAAAAGGCGATGGCATTCTTGACGAAATATGCATGGTGTTCAATGATTTTCTGAGACCGGGAGAATATTTTACAAGAATATTTGCAGATAATTTTCTCGTTCTTACCACCTGCGAAAATGAAAACGAGAGAAAATCCCGTATAGAAGATATAACCGCAAAGCTCTATACACTGCCTCTTTCGGATGAACATAAACTAACATTCTCAGCCGGCTTCATCACTATCGACGACTCTAACCGTTATATAGAGTTTGATGAGCTTATAGACTGTGTAATAGTTGCACATGAATATGACAAAAAACAGGATTATCCGTCTGAGCAGTCATCAGCCATTCGCTTCGAGCCCGGAATGCGTGAAAAGGATCTGCAGAGCTACGAAATCCTCAACGAACTGAAGGAAGCAATAGACTTAGGACAGATATGCACCTTCGTCCAGCCTCAGTTTGATATACTAAAGCACGAATACGTCAGCATGGAGGCGCTTGTACGCTGGAACCACCCGACAAAAGGAATACTCACACCGGACATGTTCATAGACATATGCGAAGAACACGGATATATCAGTAAGATAGATTTTTGTGTACTTGAACAGATGTGTGCGTACATAAAAAAGCGAATAGACCAGAATCTCAGAGTTCTTCCTGTTGCGATAAACCAGTCACAGAAAACAATACACGAGGAAGGCTATATCGAAAGGCTGATATCAACTGTTGAAAAATACAGCGTTCCTCCCCGGTACATCGAGCTCGAAGTAACAGAAAGCGCTTATGTAAACAAGCTGGATGAAACCATAGCTATACTTACACAGCTCCGGGAATACGGCTTCAGGATCTCTATGGATGACTTCGGAACAGGATATTCTTCGCTCAACTTCCTTAAGGATATCCCGGTTGACGCACTAAAAATAGACAGAGCCTTTCTTTCGGCAGGTCTTGTTGAAAAGAAGCCGGCAGAGATCATAAAATCAATAACCAACATGGCTCACAACATAAACATAAAAGTAGTCTGCGAAGGTGTCGAATACCCTCAGCAGATAAGCTTCCTTGAAAAAATAGGCTGTGAGCTTGTTCAGGGGTATCTTTTCGGAAAACCTATGCCATATGACGAGGTGGCGGATTTTATCGAATCAGCCGATAATATAAGCTACTGATTTTTTAGGAAGTCTGATTAAATACGATGCGTAGATCGAATAAGAATTTCGTCGTCATACTGTCGTATGTCAAGAAATTCACGTGCAAGATAGTAAAAAAACATAAATAAAATATAGTGAACGAAAAAAATATTTTTTCGTTCACTATATTTATACACGGTTAAAAAAGAAAAAAATTCAGCACTCATAACGCAAAAAACTACCGGTTGCACGATAAAAATTTTTTTCAAAAAACTATTGACATTCGTTTTTTTTCGTGCTATAATAATAAAGCTGAACGAAACGGAGAGGTGTCCGAGTGGTTTAAGGAGCTGGTCTTGAAAACCAGTGATCCCGCAAGGGACCGTGGGTTCGAATCCCACCCTCTCCGCCAAATTTTTTTCAAAGTTTCGGCGTTATATTTTTTACATTCAACATGCGGAAATACCCAAGTGGTGAAGGGGCTCCCCTGCTAAGGGAGTAGGTCGGGAAACCGGCGCGAGGGTTCAAATCCCTCTTTCCGCGCTTTAGAAAACCATCTGATTTTTATCATGATGGTTTTTTTGCATTTCAAAAACTCTGACTATAGTGAACGAAAAATATTTTTGGTTCACTATATATTACATATTATTTATCTTTCAGAATAACTCAGACACAATCCACAGCAAGGTTTAAGCAGTATATATAAAAAAACCATAATTTTTTCTCAAAAATAATTTGACAAATAGTGATATAAGTGATATAATCATTATAAATCATAAATTGATTATAATTTGATTATTAATTATTAAAGAAAAAGGGGTACATTGGTATGGCAAAAGACAGCAAGAGCAAAGAAAACATAGCTGAAAAAGCAGCTAAGGTAAGAGAAAAAGCTAAAGAAGCTGCCGCTACAAAGGCAAAAGAAACAGCAAAGGCCGCTGAAGCATCAAAGACTGTTGAAACTACAAGCAGCACACCTGCAAAAACAACAAGAAAAACTGCTGCTCCAAAGGAAAACTGTTTTATCGAATATTCCGGAAAACAGATTTCTGTTGCTGATATAACAGAAAACGCTAAGAAACTCTGGAAATCAGAAAACAGTGATGCTATCTCACAGATTAACGTATATATAAACGTTGACCAGGGCAAAGCTTATTATGTTGTAAACGACGAAGATCACGGAGAGTTTGATATCTGATTATATCAACAATCCGTAACCGGATAAACTGCATGACAAACCTCAGGGTTTGCATGCAGTTTTATTTTTTATCGTTTTCATAAAAAAATTCAATATTTTCCTACTTTTTTATCTACAACGAGGAATGTGGTTTTTTGAAAAGATTTTTTGTAAAAATGCATTGACAAAAATGTATGTATATGGTAAAATCCTATAGTCACAAAAATAGAAAGGACTTTTTTTACCATGAAGAAAAAGAATTTTTTAGGTGCAATAATTGCACTTGCACTTGTTTTATCCCCTGCTGCAGGCTTCTCAGACTCAGCTAATACAGAAAACATAGAGGTTATCAATGCCGCAAAACATCATTATTATGTTTTAAGCTGTGATACGTGCCATCGCAAAGGCGTATACTTTTCCCGTCCTACAGGTGCTTTAGGTAAAGCTTTAATGAAAAGCCATATAAAATCAAAACATAAAAAAGGCACTTATACAAAAAAAGACGTTTGTACAGCTATGGGTTGTCATACCTCAAGCTGTAACAACAACAACACAACATATAAATGCAGCTAATCAATAACTTATCAAAACTCCCCTGCTATATCACTTTACTATGATATAGCAGGGGATGTTTTGATATATGTATCTATAGTGAAAGTCAAATTTATTTTGACTTTCAAGCTCTCATACAAAAAGAACCACGCTGATACGTGGTTCTTTTTGTATGTTTTTTGCTTAATCAAGAATACGGGTGACAGGACTTGAACCTGCACACCTTTCGGCACCAGAACCTAAATCTGGCGTGTCTGCCAGTTTCACCACACCCGCAAATCATGTCTTATACACAACATATCTATTATTATACTATCTTTATTTACATTTGTCAAGAATTACAGCGAACACAAAAAATATTTTTACGCTCTCAATTATTACCACTCGCGTCTGTCGGTCAGCGTTAACTTCACATATGACGGCGGATAGTAAATACCTTATATTTATAGTGAACGTCAAACAAACTTATCCTCTGCTATTAATTTGCTGTTATGTGAAATTTTTATAGCTAAATAGCCAATCACTTTTTTGTAACTTTTGCAGAAAAGCACAATATAACTGCTTAAAATTCTTGACGAATTGATGCTTTTCATAATATAATAATAGGTATAATATACTGGTTATAAATCATAATAAAACAGGGGTGAAAAAAAATGTCCGGAAGCATATACGATAACAGAGAACTATCATGGCTGAAGTTTAACCAGCGGGTCCTTCAGGAATCTCTCGACTCCTCGATCCCGCTTCTCGAACGGCTTGCATTTACATCTATCTTTCAGTCAAATCTCGACGAATTTTTTATGGTAAGGGTCGGAACGCTTTTTGATCAGCTTGGCACAGATCCCGAACTGAGAGAAAACAAAACAAATATGACAAGCCGTGAACAGCTTGACGCTATTTTTGATCGTGTCAGAAAAACAGAGCCTCAGAAGGAAAAAGCGTACAGAGATATAATGAAGCAGCTTGAAAATCACGGCATAAACCACATCGCTATAGACAAACTCACCGACGAGGAGAACATATATATAAAAGAGTATTTCCGAAACGAGATCCTGCCTCTCCTCTCTCCTCTTATAATAGACAAACGTCATCCGATGCCGTTTATCAAAAACAAAAAGCTCTATATTGCGGTACATCTCGAATCCAAGTCAGGAATAAAGCTCGGTCTGCTTCCTGTAAGTGATTCGTTCAGACGTATAGTTCAGCTGAGCAAAAAACCTCTGAGATTTGTTCTTGTAGAAGATATAGTACTTAAACACGCATCGGAGGTATTTGAAAACTACAATGTCCTCGGAAGCTCCATTATAAGAATAACACGCAACGCAGATATAAGTGAAGACGACGACTCATTTCTCGACTGCGACTTTGACTTCAGAAACCTTATGGAAGAGCTTATAAAGGAACGGAAGAAGCTTGCTCCTGTAAGGCTGCAGGTTATGGGAAACCCGGAAAGCGATATCATAAAATACCTCTGCAAGCGTCTCGAAATAAGCGAAAATCAGGTGTTTCCTGCAAAAGCTCCGCTCGATCTTTCCTTCGCCTTCAACCTGAAAAGAATGTATGAGGGTACAGAGCTTTGCTATGCACCCTTTACTCCGCAAAAATCCCCCGAAATCTCCGACACGATACCTATGGCAGAACAGATACGCAAAAAGGATATACTGCTTCATTATCCCTATCAGAGCATAAAACCATTCATACGGATGCTCAACGAGGCAGCGGCCGATCCGGATGTAGTATCGGTAAAAATAACGCTCTACAGACTTGCCCGGAACAGCAAAATAATTCAGGCTCTCGTCGAAATGGCCGAACGCGGCATCGACGTACTTGTACTCGTGGAGCTCAGAGCAAGGTTTGACGAAGAAAACAACATCGGATGGTCAAAAACACTCCAGAACGCAGGCTGCACAATAATCTACGGACCCAAGGGCCTGAAGGTACACTCCAAGCTTCTGCTGATAACACGTAAAAAAGGTGACCGTCTCGAGCATATAACACAGATAGGAACAGGAAACTACAACGAGAAAACCTCGGAGCTCTATACCGATCTTTCTCTTCTGACCGCAAACGCAGATATCGCCTCCGAAGCCAATGAAGTATTCAACGCACTTTCACTCGGGCATCTGGTCGAAAGCTGCAGTCATCTTCTCGTAGCTCCGCTATGCCTGCAAAACAAGGTGCTCGCCATGATCGACGAGGAGATATCTCAGGCAAAGCTCGGAAACAAGGCGTATGTAGGTATAAAAATAAACTCCCTCTCCGACAGGAGCATAATCGATAAGCTTGTAGAAGCTTCAAAAGCAGGCGTAAAAACAGAGCTTATAATAAGAGGTCTGTGCTGTCTTATATCCGGCGCAAAGGGAGAAACCGAAAACATACGGGTAACCAGTATAGTAGGAAGATTTCTTGAACACAGCCGCATATATATCTTCGGCCCGGAACAACGCCGCAAAATATATATAAGCTCGGCTGATTTTATGACAAGAAATACCGTAAAACGTGTTGAGGTTGCAGCACCGATATACGATCCTGACATCGCCGACCGTATAGTAAAAATCTTCGAAACAATGCTCGAAGATGACGTAAAAGCAAGAGTCCAGAACTCAAACGGACTATATAAGAAAAAAAGCTCACACAACAAAAAAACCGACTGCCAGCGTGAGTTTATGAAACAGGCAATCGAAAACGCAGGTCAGACCGTCTCTGAACCATGTCTTCCTGCAAGCTGCTCTGCAGACTTTGAACCATCTGAGTTTTACAAGTGCTTTCTTATGCAATAACATCAAAAGCTCTCTGCTTTATTTGCGGAGAGCTTTTGATTTGTGCAAAAAATACATCACTTTATAACAAACGCCATCTGTATTATCATTTTACACAAAAATAAATAAAGCTATTGACTTTTGGCTATAATAATGTTAAATTATATTTAGCACTCAAAGATATAGAGTGCTAACACTTGCAAAGCTACACTGATAATCGGGAGATGAGTAGATGGATGAACGCAAGCTTAAAATATTGGCAGCAGTTGTTGACGAATATATTTTAACCGGTGAGCCGGTAGGCTCAAAAGCTATTTCCAAGGTTCCGGGAATAAACGTTTCAGCAGCGACTATCAGAAACGATATGGCAATGCTTGAACAGCTCGGCTATCTCGAACAGCCGCACACATCTGCAGGTCGTATCCCGACATTCAGCGGATACAGGTTATACATCGACAAGCTGATGACAGTTGAAGAGCTCTCGGACAGTGAGCGGAAAAAGCTCGATGACATGCTGGGCGAAGAGGATAATCTTACTGAAGAATCAATAATACAGAGCGCTGGAAAAGCCCTTGCAGAGCTTACAAAATGCGCAGCGGTAGTCGCAAACTCGGCTCCGAAGTTTTCTGTAATAACCAAGGTCGATGTAATTCCGACAGGAAAAAGACTATATCTTATACTTCTGATAACATCAAACGGAAGCATAAAAAACAAGGCATGCAGGCTTGAGTTTGACCTTGACGACGAACAGCTCTCTTTTTTCTCACACTATATACAGGAAAACCTTCAGGGTGTTTCTATAGAGGAGCTTTCTGAGGAACGTATGGAAAAGCTTATCACTGCACTTGGTGCGTATATGATCACTCTTGCACCTCTTGTAAAAGGTCTGTGTGAGCTTTCACAGGATCTTCTTCACAACGAGCTGACAATAAGCGGCGAAAAAAACCTTATATCATGCAATGAGTTCGATAAAAACGAAATAGTACGTTTTATAGAACACAAAAACGAATTTGCAGATTTTCTGAACGACAGCTTCAGCGGCATACAGGTCATGTTCAGCAAGGAAAAAAACGACTTCATCATCGGAAATTCAAGCATGATCGTCTCAAAGTACCGCAAAGGCGACAAGGAAGCCGGTTCTCTCGGAATAGTCGGACCAATGAGACTGAATTATTCAAAAATAATACCATATATAGAATATTTTACGCAAAAAATAACCGAAGTCCTCTCTGAAGAAGATGACGATTTTGCGGGAAAGGACACATAATAAAAATGGCTAAGAAAAACAGCAAACACGAAGAAAAGGATATCGAGCTTGAGGAAACAACTGCTGAAAACGCAGAAGAAGCCGCAGAAAATGCTGAAGAAGCTGCTGCAGAAACTCCGGAAGCCGATGAATCAGCTCAGAAGCTTGCAGCTCTTGAAGAAGAACTCAAAAACGAAAAGGACAAATACATGCGTCTTTTTGCCGAGTTCGACAATTTCCGAAAGAGAACTGCAAAGGAAAAAACCGAAATATACGGTGACGCGGTAGCAAAGACCATAGGCGAGCTTCTCCCGGCAATCGACAACTTCAACAGAGCACTTGACACACCGTGTTCTGATGAAAACTTCAAAAAAGGCGTAGAGATGATATTTACTCAGATGAATGATATTTTCGGAAAACTCGGCGTTTCCGAAATAGAAGCTCTCGGAAAGCCTTTTAACCCTAACCTTCACAACGCAATAAAGCGTGTAGAGGATGAAGAAGCAGAACCGGATACAATATGCGAGGTATTCCAGAAGGGCTACAAGCTCGGAGACAGAATAATCAGACATTCAATGGTATCCGTAAATGCATAAAAAGCACACTCCAATATAAACTATATAAAGATTTATTGATTTGAAAGGATGAATTTAACAATGGGAAAAATCATAGGAATTGACTTAGGTACAACAAACTCATGCGTAGCAGTTATGGAAGGCGGTAACGCTGTTGTTATCCCTAACTCTGAAGGTGCAAGAACAACTCCTTCTGTAGTTGCATTTGCAAAGTCAGGCGAAAGACTTGTAGGCCAGACAGCTAAGCGTCAGGCTATCACAAACCCTGAAAAAACAATAAGCTCTATCAAGCGTCACATGGGTTCTGACTACAAGGTAGACATAGACGGCAAAAAGTACACACCACAGGAAATCTCCGCAATGATTCTCCAGAAGCTCAAGGCTGACGCAGAAGCATATCTCGGAGAAAAGGTAACAGAAGCTGTTATCACTGTTCCTGCTTACTTCACAGACTCCCAGAGACAGGCTACAAAGGACGCAGGTCAGATAGCAGGTCTTACAGTAAAGAGAATCATAAACGAGCCTACAGCAGCTGCTCTTTCATACGGTGTTGACAAGGAAGAAGATCAGAAGATCATGGTATACGACCTCGGCGGCGGTACTTTTGACGTATCTATCATCGAAATGGGCGACGGCGTAACAGAAGTTCTTGCAACTGCAGGTAACAACCGTCTCGGCGGTGATGACTTCGACCAGAGAATCATCGACTGGATGGTAGCTGAGTTCAAGCAGGCTGAAGGTATCGACCTCGCAGGCGACAAGCTCGCTATGCAGAGACTCAAGGAAGCTGCTGAAAAGGCAAAGATCGAGCTTTCTTCCACACCAACAACAAACATAAACCTTCCGTTTATCTCAGCTGACGCAACAGGTCCTAAGCATCTTGACCTCACACTTACACAGGCTAAGTTCAACGAACTCACAGCAGATCTCGTACAGTCTACTATGGGCCCTGTAGACCAGGCTCTCCGTGACTCCGGTCTCTCTGCAAGCGATCTCCACAAGGTTCTCATGGTTGGTGGTTCTTCAAGAATCCCTGCTGTTCAGGAAGCAGTAAAGAAGCGCATAGGCAAGGATCCTTTCAAGGGTATCAACCCTGACGAATGTGTTGCTCTCGGTGCTGCTTACCAGGGCGGTGTACTCGGCGGCGACGTTAAGGAAGGTCTCCTCCTCCTCGATGTAACTCCGCTTTCACTCGGTCTTGAAACAATGGGCGGCGTATGCACAAAGATCATCGAAAGAAACACAACTATCCCTGTTAAAAAGTCTCAGATATTCTCAACAGCAGCAGATAACCAGTCTGCAGTTGATATCAACATCCTTCAGGGTGAACGTGAATTTGCAAAGGACAACAAGCAGCTCGGTATGTTCCGTCTCGACGGTATCGCTCCTGCTCCAAGAGGAATTCCTCAGATCGAAGTTACTTTCGATATCGACCAGAACGGTATAGTTCACGTTTATGCAAAGGACCTCGGCACAGGCAAGGAACAGAACATCTCTATCACTGCTTCCACAAACATGTCCAAGGATGATATCGATAAGGCTGTAAAGGAAGCTGAACAGTTTGCTGAAGAAGACAAGAAGCGCCGTGAAGACGTTGACGCAAAGAACAACGGTGAAAACCTCGTATTCCAGTGCGAAAAGGCACTCGGCGAGTTCGGCGACAAGGTAAGCGAATCAGAAAAGGCTCCTATCCAGAGCAAGTGTGACGAGCTCAAGGAAGCTCTCAAGGCTGACAATATCGACGATATCAAGGCTAAGACAGATGAACTCCAGAAGCTCTTCTACGAACTCTCATCAAAGGTTTATCAGCAGGCAGGCGCAGCTGCTCAGCAGGATCAGGCTGCAGGCGGATTTGACGGCAGCGACGTTGATGACAGCAAGAGCAACGATGACAATGTTGTTGACGCTGATTTTACTGAAGCATAATCAACGCTAAGTTCTTATACAGGATTCAGAGCGGATCATTATCATCCGCTCTGATTTCCATATTTCCATAAAACATACTTTTTTCAAAAGCATTCTGAACGGAGGAACATATGGCTGAAAAAAGAGATTACTATGAGGTGCTGGGGATACAAAAAGGCGCTTCGGCCGACGATATAAAAAAGGCTTATCGTTCACTTGCCAGAAAATATCATCCGGACCTTCATCCTGATGACAAGGACTGCGCAGAAAAGTTCAAGGAAGTAAACGAAGCATATGAAGTACTTTCTGACCCTTCCAAGAAAGAACGTTATGACCAGTTTGGTCATGCGGGAGTAGATCCGAACTATGGCGGCGGCGGATTTAACGGCGGTGCCGGCGGATTTAATCCATTCGGCGATATGGGAGATATTTTTGAAAACCTTTTTGGCGGCGGTTTCGGCGGATTCAGCTCAGGCACCGGAAGGTCCAGAGCAAACGCACCAAGAAAAGGTCAGGATATCGATACTACTGTTACCGTTGAGTTTATGGAAGCTTGTATGGGTATCAAAAAAGAAATCAAGACTTCACGTCTCGAAAAATGTTCAGACTGTAACGGAACCGGCGCTTCTGCAGGTTCAACACCTCAGACATGTTCGGAATGCGGCGGTCTTGGCCAGGTAAAGGTCGGTCAGAGAACACCGTTCGGTGTAATCTCTTCTCAGAAGGTATGTCCTAAGTGTTCAGGTAAGGGCAAGATCATAACAAACCCATGCCCGAAGTGTGCCGGAAACGGACGTGTACGTACATCCAAGTCGATTTCAGTTGATATACCTGCCGGTATTGACAACGGTCAGATCCTTCGTGTAAAGGGACAGGGCGATGCAGGTATAAACGGAGGTCCGAACGGCGATCTCAACGTAAACGTACGTGTAAAGGCTCATCCTATTTTCGAAAGAGACGACTTCGACATACACTGCGAGATTCCTATCACATACGCTCAGGCTGTCATGGGTGACGAGCTTATAGTACCTACTATCGATGGAAACGTAAAGTATTCCGTAAGCGAAGGAACACAGTCAGGTACTGTATTCCGTCTCAAGGGCAAGGGCGTAAAGAAGCTTCAGCGTTCCGACAGAGGCGATCAGTACGTAAAGGTATATGTTGAAGTTCCTAAAAATCTCGATAAAAAGCAAAAAGAACTCCTCAAGGCTTTTGAAGCTTCACTTGAAGACAAGAACTACGAGAAGAAAAAGAACTTTTTTGAAAAGATAAAGGATATTCTTAACAAGTAACCTTCTCTATTGTTTATATATCAGACAAAAACAACAGCACCGGCAATAATCTGCATCGGTGCTGTTGTTTTTGGTGTTTTATCTGTTATAGTGAAAGTCAAATTTATTTTGACTTTCATATAATTAAGCTCACTGCCTGGTAAAAGAAGCCTTTATCTGCTGTACCTGACCCGGAGTCACTGTTACAGACGCTCCTTCTCCCTCTGCACCTTCCCATCCGGAAAATACATATCCCTCTGCAGGTACAGCTGTTATAGTAACAGGATAATCTGTACAGTATGTACCGCTCCACTTGTTATCGGTCATATCAGCTGTTATAGTGTTTACAATAATACTTCCGCCCTGAGCGTCGTTTACTGCGATATTAAGAGTCGCTGTCTGGCCGCTGAGAGAAAGATTGTTTTTCATGAAGCTGTAGATATATTTTTCTCTGTTCTGAATAAACGTTTTTATGTTTGAAACCTCTGATCTGAAGTTGTTGGAGTTACCCACTCTGCGCATATGCTCCTCTATGACAGGCTCATACATTTTTGTAAAGACGTCAAGCTGAGAAAGCATGTTTTTCTGACTGAGGTTCTTGTTCATAAGATCGGAAAACGTTGTTACAAACCTCTGCTTGAACTCACTGTTCTGAAGAAGCTTATAGAAGAGAACAGTATGCTCTGCCGGCTCCTGCTGCTGAGGCTGCTGAGGACGGCCCGGTCCCCATATTCCTCCCCAGTTGGGAGCGTTGTTACTTGCCTTGCCGTACATAGCGATGCGGAGTGAATCCTCACTGAAGGTTCCGCCTGTCATGCTGTAAAGACTCATAGAGTATTCTGTATCATACAGCATCCATCTCCATTTTCCGTCCTCGTAAGGCAGATCAGAAACTGTTCTTGAACGCCATGTTCTGTAGTTGTTGTTATTGTTCATCCAGTCCTGGTTTGCGATAAATATTTCTGCACAGTAATAATCTATGAAGCTCTGCATATCCATCATCTGGTTTATACGGTCATAGTTTTCCTGCTTGGAAAGATCGTTGTTCTTTGCAAAATTCACAAGCTCTTCATACAGTGCGATATCCTCATCCAGTCCGTCATCTACTTCCTTGCCGCACTCTATAATAACAACGTTGTCCTTGTCTATGTTGTAGTTATTCTCGATATAATTATCGCTGTAGTCCTCCTGAAGTGTATATACTCCGAAGTACTCGCCGTTTATGAACATTACAGCAGGACGTGACGCCTGTGTTTCGATAGCTCTGTCACCAAGAAGGCTCTGGATATAGTTATCTCTGAACTGAGCAAAACCAAGGTCATTACCGCCGTTTCTCATAGTAAATCTCTTGTACTTGTCTCTTACCGTAACGTCGTCTATTTCGGTTCTGGCATCAGGAATAAGCTCGTACTTTACATTTTTCTTGCCATATTCCTCACGTGCATAAAACTTAAGACTCTTTACTACAGACGATCTCGTTGCGTTTCCTGTTATACGCGCACCTATGTACTGCGAGTGAGCAAGCTTTCCGTCATTTTCAAAAAGCTCGATGTATACCTTTCTCTCCCACTCATCTCCTCTCTGGGTGTAGTTACCCGGATAGAAGTAGGTCTGGTTTCCGAGAGAATTGTCTCCGGTCTTACGCCAGTCCTCGTATACCTTTCCTCTTACATATATTCCTCTCTCATAGTCAAAAAAGTCATCAGGATCTATTGTAACGCTTAGGACCGGAAATCCGCCGTACTGCTTGTCTGCGTTTATTCCCGAGAAGTAAATACGGCTTACAGTTTCGCTCTTCTGTCCGTCCTTATCAACTGCAAACGCCTTTACGACTGTTCCCTTTGTAACGTTTGACGGTGTAAAATTGTTGTGAGAAACATCCTTTATAGCCGAATAAACATTAGGCTGGGATGTTCTGTTCGTTATTCTGATAGCTTCGCTGTAAAGCTTTGATTCGGTAGTAGGTTCGCTTCCGTCGGTAGTATAATAGATCTTAGAATCCGTTCCGGCTGTAAGCGAAACCTCTATATCGCTGTCATAAAAACCGCTCTCCATCGAAAACTCCGGAACTCCTACAACATATGTTCCGCTTTCTTCAGAAAGAATAAGCTCCTTCTCAAGCAGAAGATCAAGTATGTTTACTTTGCCGTCGTCGTTATGATCTGCCGCACTGAGCTCCTCTGCCTCAAGAGTTTTAGTCCCGAGAATATACTTGATAAGCTTGTTGAGATCCTTTGCCGTAACAGCCCCGTCACAGTTCACGTCCCCCTTGACAGCCGCTGATACTATACTTCCCGCACCCGAACACATCATAAGAAAAGCGCATAAGCCTGCTATTTTTCTTTTCAAAAAGATCACTCCTAAGTTGTATTTTTTTAAAATCCTTACCATAAAAACGAACATAAAAACAATAAAAAAGTTCATAATTATTATACACTATTTTTTAGCTGTAAGTCAATAACAGCTACAGTTTTGGTGCACAAAAAAAGAATCGGCAAAAATCCATGTGTAGCTTTTGCTGATTCTTTTTTTATGTATCGGTATTCTACGCAAATACGTATGAATTCTTACCGTTTCGTTTTGCTTTGTAAAGGGCGATATCTGCTCTTGAGTAAAGCTCATCGAGTTCCCTTCCGACCTTCGGATAAATACTTATGCCTATGCTTCCTCCGAGATTTATATCAGTGTATTCTGCAGACAAGGTACGTATCAGCTCCAGAATATCATCAGCCTTTCTCTCTATCTGAACTCTTTCGGAGACATTACGCATAAGTGCAAAAAATTCGTCTCCGCCTATTCTGCCGACAATATCGCTTTCCCTGAAACGGCTCTTAAGCTCAGCGGCAAGCTTTATAAGAAATTCATCTCCTGCACGGTGTCCGAACGTATCGTTTAGCTTCTTGAAGTTATCTATATCAAGCATAAACAGCGCATGCTGCCTGTCACTTTCGTTTTTGAGAACAGACTTTATACTCTTCATGGACGTTTCACGATTAAAGAGCATCGTCATAGCATCCAGCTTTGCCGCTTCAACAAGCTTCTTCTGTTCAAGTTCTATTTCGTTTATATCCCTTGCTGACAGCATAACGCACAGATGTCCGCTGTCTATATCTGTAAGAAAGTTTATTTCGTTCTGAATCCATCTCAATGAACCGTCAGTCATAATTCTTTCATACTTGAAGCTGAGTGTTCTTCGACCTTTTGAATATATACTGTGAAGGGACTGAGGCGTAAAGCTGCGGTAAAACTCGGAAGCATCACTTTTTTTGTCTGCTATCGACTCCAATGCATATGAAGATACTTCTTCAACTGTATCGCTTTTCTGCAGTGTACCCTCGGATATATGACGGCGGTGCTGACAGATGATTCTCCAGTCATCTACATCTATATAGCAGACTGCATATGTATCCTTAGGAAGCTCAAACAGATATCTTAACTCCTGCTGATACCTCTGACGAGCAAGATATTCTGTTGTTACATCCTTCGTAATACCAAGTATGCCTATGGCTTTTCCATCGCTGTCTCTGAGAATATACTTTGATGTCATACCATATCTTGCGTTTCCGTTATCATCTGTAATAGGTTCAATATAATCAATAAGATCCTTTCCGCCCGACAGAAGCCTTTTATCATCTGATACATATCTGTTTGCAAGCTCCTGATCGCAAAAAATCTCCGAATCGTTATGTCCGACTACTTCGGACATCAGAGTTTTTCCGGTCATTTTTACAAAAGGTACTGACGCAGCCCGATAAATAAGATCCTGATCTTTTATAAAAACAAGATCAGATGTATTGTTTACAATAACTTCAAACGCTGCCTTCATAAGTTTGTTTTCCATAATATTCTCCCCATCATAAATCATATATCTTAAGTTTGTATATCGCAAAATTTGTGAACTATTGCCATAAGTTTTGAATGCACAGACGTATTTTTTATTATTATAACACTGAAAACTCTGCTGTGTCAATGCTGTTATGTGCGGTTTAGAAAAATTTTCGTGAAGCGGTGCTGCTTCACGAAAGTTTTAGAAACGATTGTAAATGAAATGTATGTATGATATAATAAAAGTATACATAATTATTTGTTAATATATTAAACATCAAAATAAATCTGTTGTTCACTATATTTCACAATAATCGATAGAACATTCAGATACAAAAACAAAAAACGTTATAAGGAAAGGACTTTTCAATGAAACTCAGAAAACTACAGTTTCTCATGATGATAGCATTAATCACACTTCTCGCCTCATGCAGCAGCAACAAGGAACATACAGAGCATCAGAAAGATGAGTTATATGCACAAGACAAATCATCAGAATATGAACTTATTGATACAAGCATTTTTGATACGCAGAAGTTAATATGTAATTCTGTTTACGGTGAAACAGAATCAGGTTTTTTGATTTGTGCACAAGTAAATAACATCATTGATAATATAGATATTACGGGTTGCAGTTTATCAGACGGACGTGATGTATCAGAATTCTCCCTGCCGTTAGATGAATCATATGGCGATTTAGTGTTTTGCAGAAAAACAGAAAATAACATATATATTATTTTTAGAAAAAACGATGTTTTTTCGCTCAAAATGTTTGATACCTCAAAAAAACTCATAAATGAAACCGAAATAAAATTTAATCCTGTTGATTTTATTTTAGATGATCTTATTTATATAGTAAACTATTATGACGGTGCAATATCCGTATCATGCTATGATTATAATCTGAGTTTAATCAATTCAAGCAATATCGGATATGAAGCTGACAGTTTTATGTTCCCCCAAAAAATAACTGTTTCAGAAAACGGTGATATTTATTGTCTGATGTACAATAAATTCACAAACGAATATGTAATAGCCTCCGATGACAACGCATCTAACCATCTGTATACAAAAATAAATGATCTTGATAATATTGACAGCTTGTTTTGCAGCAGCTCCGGAAACCTGTTTGTATGCGGAAAAGGAGAAGGTTATTATATGATAGACGAAATCAGTCCGCATGGTGATATCGTCAATATGTATGAAACACCTGATTGTGATGCAGTTTACGGAGTCTCCGGTTCAGAATTCATATGCGGCAGTGATTCGGCTGTTTTTGCTTATAATTACGAGAATGAAACCAAAAAAACTCTCATATCACCGGATAAACTCAATGATAAGGAAATAATATCAGTAAATACCATAGAAAACAACATTGAACTGATTACAAAAGAATTATCAGATAATTCTTACAGCGCATTGATTGAGACAAATTCTGAAGGGGATATTATCAGAGAATACCCGGTAAACAACCTTCAGGACTGCTTTGTCAGTGATACAAAAATCTATTATATCGCCCGAAAAGACGAGCTTTACAAACTGTACACCATATCCGACGGTATACAGACAGAAACAAAAATCAGTTATCCCACAGAAAATAAAATATATTATAGACTTGCTGTTGATGAAAACAATCGTATTGTTATCTATACAAGCAACGAACAGGGAGATTCAAAACTTGATTTTTATGATAGTGATTACAGCTTTATTCAAAGTAAATCTATTGAGAGTTTAAGCAGCTTTCTTTTTCATGATAACAGACTTTATTATACTGATAATCTGAATTTATACTATACAGATAACGAACTGAACATATGTAAGTCCGATATTGATTTCAATATATTCGGTTCAAACCCAACTTTTTCACAGGGAAATGACGAATACAGCTTTCTTTTTTCAAACGATGAAGGCGTTTTCGGATATAAAAGTGATATCGGTAAATACGATAAGCTGCTTGATTTTTATAAAGAAGGTACAGACAAACTATCACGGACTTTTTTTCTCAATAATAAAAGCGAATTGATCATGTGTAACTCCTATTCTTTGTTCAAGGCTGTTTTTCAGAATGCATCGGAAAAGGAAATCATAAATATAGCTGTTTTCCCGGATGAACTATATAGCAACGATTCAGCTCTGATCTTTGACGCTGTTGAAAAATTCAATCATACTTCTGAAAAATACAAAATAGATATCAAACCTTACAAAGACTCCGGAGAAAACGATGCTGCTGAATTATTTGACAGAGATATTATAACAGGGAATATTCCTGACGCTGTTTGTCTTAACAAGAAAATGAATCTTCAGACATATATCAAAAACAATACATTTACAGATCTGTATACATATATCGATAAAGACAATGAAATAAACAGACAAATACTTCAAAGCAATGTACTGGACGCCTTTGAATACAACGAAGAGCTTTATTATCTTCCTTTGACATATATGTATAACACAGTAATCACGAACATCCCCGCTTTGCCTGCAAGCTTAAGTGAATATGCTGATATCATTCTTAATGCAGAAAACTTTGAATACTGCAGCAGTTCCGGAATATGTCCGAAGGAACCATTCTGCAATATATATCTTTCCGAACATATCCTGCCCCATGAGCGTCTTCCTGAGCTGAGTGAAGATCAGATTTTTGAACTGGTATCATTTATCAATGAACGTCTTGATTTTGAGGTTTATGAACTTGATGAGTATCCTGATTTTTTCACCAATGGCAGTAAACTGTTTGCCAACGTTGCCGAATTCGGAAACATACTTTCATTTTCTTCAGAATCCCAAAAATACAATGCTGAATACAATGTAGGATACACCTCTTCGTGTTACGGTCTGGTAATCCCACAAATAGGATTTTCGTTATGTGAAAATTCACCGCACAAAGATGCCGTGTGGGATTTTATAAAAATACTGATGACCATAATCGAAAACGACATAGAAAACAATGTATGCGCATACATAAAAACAGAATACAATGAAAAATATTATGACGCCGAAATAAGCCCCCAAACCTCTGACCTGTACTCTGAAATCACAAAAGCCACCTGGAAAAGTGATTTTATGACAAATGATATCTGTTCTATAATAATATCAGAAACAGATAAAAATTCTGAAACAACAATCACAGAATCTGATTCACGAAAAATCCACAACAAGCTTAAGCTCTATATGAATGAGATAAGCTGAGAGCTTTGATTTTTCTGAAACACTATGAAAAAACCGATCCCCCATTCGTCAGATTTTTGGTCTGACAAATGGGGGCCGGTTTATTTTTTTAAAAATTACTTCTTAGGTCCGAGTGAATCGATGCGTTTTGAAATATACTGTCTCATACGCGCAAGGTCTGAAAGATTAATGCTTTCGTTTCCGTCAACGTCTGCATACTTGAGAATATCATCACTCAGTGTTTCTTCCTTGAGAAGATGAAGTGAAAGAAGACTGAGATCGCTGAGATCAACAACGCCGTCACTGTTAAGATCGCCATAACTTCCTTTGCTATCAGGCTCTGTAGTTTCCACAGGAGTTGTTTCGGAAGGAGCTGTAGTTTCAGAAGGAGTTGTAGTTTCCAGTGGTGTCGTTTCCTGAGGTGTTGTTTCTGCAGGAGCAGTTGTAACAGAAGGTGTTGTTACAGGCGGATCTGTCGGCTCAAGACCGTCTATGATAGAATAGAAGGCCGGCTTAGCCTTATACTCAGAGTCGAAGATAAGCGGAGTCTGATTTGCTCTCCAGCTTGCGTCATCTGTAACGCCCCAGAAAATAACTGCTGATATTGAATCCTTATACTCATAGATAGCATCAAAAATATCGCTGTATACCTGTGCCTGCTTTTCAAAGCCTGCTGCGTTTGTGTCAGCAGTTGTTATATCAAGCTCTGTAACCTGAATATCAAGACCTGTTGCAGCAAACTTTTTGAGTGCATTCTTATACTGAGCTGCGCTCGGGAAGCCTACATCAAGATGAGACTGCATTCCGATACCATCGATAAGTCCCTGTTCCTTGAGTCTTTCTGCCATCTCGATAATAGCGTTTGTTTTTCCGTCTATGTATTCGTTATAATCGTTGTAGTAGAGAAGAGTTCCCTCCGGAGCGTACTTTCTTGCAAACTTGAAGGCATAATCGATAAACGAGTTGTCACCGTAAACCTTTACCCATGCAGACTGACCGCTCTGAACGTTGTTGGAGCCTGCCTGACGAGGTGAACCGTTATCTTCCCACGCTTCGTTTACTACGTCCCACGCATATATGTTAAGATCCGGATATTCTTTTTCAAGAGTTTCCATAACGTTCTTGATGTAGTTCTCCATACGCTGTGTCATTTTTTCTTTTGATACCCATTCGCCGTCATCTGCGTAGCCTTCCTTGAAGAACCAGTCAGGAGTCTGGCTGTGCCATACGAGAGTATGACCTCTTACAGGGATGTTGTTTTCAAGACAATAGTCAAGAACACTTCTTGCTGCAGCAAGTGAAACCTGAGGATTTGTGTCGTCACCTGTCTCCTCATAGTAAGCAAGACTTGACTTCTTGTTAAGTACATAGTCAGGCTTAAGCTCATTTCCTACTGTTATGCTTCCACTGAAGTGCTTGTCCACAAGCTTCATAAAAGGCTTTGAAGCAAGATCAGACGGAGTAAGCGCAGTGCCTATCTTAAAAGCATCTGTATAATAGGATCTGAGCGGAGTAAGGTCTTCTATTTCTACATCCGGAAGATTTGATATGGTAAAATCATCGATGTATATTTTTGTCAGTGCATCGCTTGCTTCAAAGTAGAGATGCATGTTTGTAGAACCCGGCGGGAAACTGAACTTTACGTTTTCATAAGCAGACCAGTCGCTTCCTTCGTTGCTCATCGAGAGAACGTTTCCGTACTGTGTCTCTCCGTCTGCATTGTCGTACTGCATGCTGAGAGTAAGTGTGCTGTACCATTCGGTTTTTGCATAAGCAGTAACAAGATACTGCTGACCTGCTTCGATAAGTCCGTCAAGCGCTATCTGTGCACCGTTCCATGACTCTGCTCTTGTGCTTACACAAAGCGACTTGCTGCCACCGTGTGCCGCAGCATCTGTAACTTCGAGAGTTTCAGCCTCACCTCTTCTTGTAAAACCACATTCATCATCTTCAAAATCAGCTGAGAAAATAACCGGCTCTTCTGCACTTGCCTTATCAGCCGGATTGGCATAGACTGACGCTACGCCTGCAAGCATAGCCACACTTGCTATACCTGCCATGATTTTTTTGGATCTGTTCATTAAAAATTCCTCCTGTTTCTATACATATATAAAAACCCTTTCAATCTTTATTATACCAAATTATATACCGATATGCAACAAACAATTTGTGATTTTCTTTCAGAAAACTATAGTAAACACCGGATAAATCTGTTGTTCACTATATTTTTTTGAAAAAGCATTGACAAACAAGATAAAGCATGCTATACTAAGTGTGTTAGCTGACATAGTACACTTGATACGCATTGATAAAAAGAAAAAAATAAGATATGTGAAGAAAAAAAGAAACAACAAAAAAGAAAAACAAAAAAAGAAAGAGAGACACGAAAGGTGTGATAACTTATGATAAGCATAGATCTCAGAAGCAGAACACCCATATACGAACAGCTCAACAAAAAAATATCAGAGCTCATACTAAAGGGAATTCTCAAGGAGCATGATCAGCTTCCCGGAGTAAGAACGCTCGCAAAGGAGCTGGGCATCAACCCAAATACTGTATCAAAGGCATATCAGGAGCTCGAAAGAAACAAGATAATCTACTCGGTTTCAGGCCGTGGATGCTTTATTTCCCCGATAACCGAATCAGGGCTCAGAGAAACGGTTCTTGAGGACTTTGACAATGCAGTCAGAGAGGCAGTACACGCAGGAATACCTTCTGAAGAATTAAAGAAACGCATAGACGAGGTGACAACAGATGATAAAAATAAATAATCTGGTAAAATCAATCGACAAAAACGAGATTCTCAAGGGCATAAACCTTGAAATAAAAATAGGCTCAGCCTTCGGACTTCTTGGTTCAAACGGCGCAGGAAAATCAACTCTCTTAAGACTTATCTGCGGAATATATGAAGCAGACAGCGGAGAGCTTACTTTAGACGGCAAGCCTGTTTTTGACCGTCCGGATATAAAGGAAAAGATTTTTTTCATAAACGATGAGACAGTTCAGTTCACAGGGTACACTCTCAAAGAACTGAAAAACTTCTACAAAAGCTATTATCCGCTCTTTTCCGAAGAGCTTTTTGAAAGCTTAAGACAAAAAATAAATCTCCCGCTCAACAAAAAACTGTCGACCTTTTCAAAAGGAATGAAACGTCAGGCAATAGTTATAGTCGGTATAGCCTGCCGCACCGAATATCTGCTTCTTGACGAAGCCTTTGACGGACTTGACCCTACTATGAGAATCATAGTAAAAAACATTATTTTTGACGCTATAGTTGACAGACAGACTACTTTTATCATATCCTCACACAATCTCCGTGAGATAAGTGAAATATGTGATACAGCCGCTATGATGTTTGACGGAAAAATAATCTTCTGTCACGAGACTGACGACATGAACGGCATATGCAAGATTCAGGCTGCATTTCCTGAAGTATATGAAAAGGAAGATTTTTCAGAGCTTGATCTTGTAAGCTACAAAAAAAATCAGAGCATATATACGCTTATTGTCAGAAACACAAGAGAAGAGGCCGAAGACAAGCTTCGTTCAAAAAATCCAGCTGTTCTCGACATAGTGCCGCTTACTCTCGAAGAAACTTTTATATACGAAATGGAGGCTCATGGATATGACTCAGGTATTACAAAAGAATAACCAGACACAAAAATCCTACTTCAGAAGACGTTTTGTCCAGAATATTTTTGAAAACAGAAAGCTTACAATCTTACTCTTCGTCCTGCAGCTTTCAGGACTGCCGGTTATCTCATTCTGCGGACAGCTTATGATAAAACAGGAAACAAATAACTTACCCGTAACAAACACTATTCCTATAATATTTACTGCTTTTCTGCTTTTTGCAGTCGCATGTCTTCTGGGAATATCTTCAGCTATAAGTATGTTTTCATATCTTGTACAGAAGTCACAGACAGACACCGTGCTGTCGCTCCCTATAAGATCCACTACACGATTCTGCGCTGATTATCTCTCAGGACTTCTTATATATATAGTTCCGTACATAGTTTCCGGTATGATCTGCTTTATATCTGTTGCTATAGGTGATAAAAACAGCATGATAACTGATTATTTTTATTACCTGGGGTATTATCTTGACTCTCCGGATATACCGCTTTTATCCTTTCTTGCAAAGGCTTTCATAATAGGTCTGCTTACTATGCTGATGTTTTATAACATAGCAGTATTCATCACAACCTGCTGCGGTACTATAAAGGAAGCTGTCACTTATTCTCTTGTTACAAACCTTGCTATCCCCGGTATTATCTTTACTACAGGACTTATTATGTATGAAGGGCTTGAGTCTGTAGAACCTTCCGTAGAGATACTTGACAAGCTTATCGTTTCATCACCGTTTGGCGGAGTTTTGTTTATAATATCATCAGTGAGATATAGAATCCCGTTTTCCTCATGGCTTCCCGGGTTTCTGCTGACTACCATTCTGTTCTTCGGAGCTTCCTTCTTTCTCTATAAAAAAAGAAAAGCTGAGGACGTTACAAAACCGTTTGTTTTTCAGTTTTTCTACTATGTTCTCCTCTGCTCTGCAGTATTTGCAGCAAGCGGACTTATCAGCCAGCTTGAAAGTGGTATTCCTGCTGCCGCTCCGATAATAACAGGCTCTGTTATTTTTATTGGTCTTGATCTTATAAAGAACAAGGGCATAAAAAGCATACGTCAGGTATCTGTTTCCATCGTATGCCTTATCATAACCATGACAGCGCTCTTCTCCCTTATAAACGCAAGCAGCAAAACCAACGGTTTTAATTCCGAAGAAAGAATACCGAAGGTCTCACAGATAAGCTCTGTAAAAATCGACAGAGCGTGGTTGAACCATTGTTTATATAACTACCTTGAATTTACCGATCCTGATATTTTTGATGAAATAACCGATATCCATGCTGACTGTATAGAAGGACTGAAGAAAAAGCATGAAAGAAAACAAAACCATAAGCAGTATGACTACAGCCCTATAGATTACATAACGATACAATACACACTTAAAAACGGCGATATTATATCAAGAGATTATTTTGGTATACCTGTAGACAATGATACTATACGCAAAATAGATTCCTTGATTACCGATAACCTTGAAGCAAAAGAGCAGTTGATCGAACGTTTCAAACGGGACATATGGTACTATTACAAATCCGGACAAGTTCCATATAATAATATACTTCATATTTATGTTGCAGACACTGATCTTAATGCACACCTACGCTATCAAGAATATAATACCGAAAACATAGAAAGGATAATCACTGAAATATGCGAAGCATACGAAAAAGATATAATGAGCCTCACTGAAAAAGCAAAGTTTAGCTTTGTTCCATACGAAATAAATCATCGTTTTCCTATCCCGTCATGCTTCACAAACACAATAGATGCGATTGAAAGCAATCTTGATTACTTCACACCAAAACAAGTCACGCACAACTGATCCGCACAAAAAAACCCGTTTTTTTATGACTACAAAGACATCAACCATCACCTTACAGCATTTTCCCTGCATCTCCCGGCAAAAATCAAATATCCCTCCCGGAATAAAAATTTCCGGGAGGGATATTTATTTTTTTTAAGAAGACTAAAGTTTATTCGTGGAAGAAATACGGAAGTGCATCATATACATAATGTCTTACATATCCCCACCAGTGTGTGAGTCCCGGAGCAACGAGGAAGTAGAGATTACCCTTGGAAAAGTCTGATGTATATGTAAAATACTTTGTTTTTGTCTTAAGGTCGTTCATCTCAGGAACCATGTTGCTGTATGCTATATCCTGATCCCCTGTTGCCGCAAGAATGAAGTACTGATCCTTCTGAAGACCAAGACTGTCTATCTCTGCTGTAAGCTTGCTCATACCTTCCCAGTTGTTGCCTGAAAGCGGCATGAAGTAACCTACGAGATCCATTGCGTGATCTGCTACGCACCATGTT
>SVNR01000009.1 GCA_015066815.1 Ruminococcus sp. | reverse complement strand
CTTTCGCGGCATAAAAGCTTATTGACTGCAAAAGGTTAGCTATTTACAGAACAAATTTATGCCACTACAATTTTATTTTTAAAATTTTTGGAGAAAAAGTTGTCAAGTAATATTGACAATTTCATTTTTCATGTTCATTCATTTAAAACTCAATAGGGGTTTTCAATTCATTTAAACGAGATGCATAAGAAACCTTTTTATCGTTCTGTAACCTGCCTACTACAATTCCCGGATGTCGATTAATCTCTAAAGCAAAGCGCTTGACCGAGCTAAATGTAAAAATATTGCGTGCTAAGAATACATTATACTTGTCAATCGGGATGAGCATAAACTGTGAAAATGCGTCGGCATCTGCTTCATCATCGCTGATAACAGAATCACTATCTTTCCAAGTAAAATTAATTTGCTTAATCTTTTTTTGCTGAACATGGCGTGCTTCATGAAAAAAAGTGAACCAGAAAGTGTCTATTGACTTTCTTCGATCACTGATTGCAATAACAGCTTTTCCTTTATCAAGCCACTTTACAAAGCCATGAAGCCCTGAATCCTTTAAGTAAGGCAAGAGAACCAAAACAACACCACAGTCGGCAAGTCTTTTCTTCACATCTTCGATTATTTCAGCAAAAGGTTCCAATGTCATTTCAGCAATTTCGGATATAACTGAATTAAATTTCTTTAAATCGAACTTTTTAGTTACCGTATCTCTGGCAATTTTAGTAACTGTTTCCACCCACACATTCGCATTAAGGATGTTTTTCTGCTTCTTGTCTCTAATTCCGTTTCGATAACTTACATTATAATCCTTTTCAAGAAGGATTCCAAGTCTCGCCACAGAAAGGAAAGAACACAGATTTTTGATTTTCTCTATTGCATTTCTGGTATCAGGTAATAAACCGAGCTTAACAAAATAACTATAATCTATCTGCTTAATTAAATTCACCTGATTTTTAAGCTGTTCCTCTTCTTGAAGTTCGAGCATTTTTGCATCATATGCCTTTTGCAAATTCAACCACATCTCCAGACTGGAATTAAGCAACGACGCCAATTTCAATGCAAGATCATTAGAGATTCCTGTCTCACCGTTAACCAACTTACTGATTGTTTTAGGTGTTGTCCCGAGGCGAATAGCAAATTCTTCCTGAGTGATACCCATTTCTTCAATAATCTCATCAATATAATATCCAGGATGGAAAGCCATAAGCTCTTTGTTTTTTAATTTATTCATAATGATTGCTTACCTCCTCAACTAATATGATTTTGATTTTAATACACTCTTTAAAAAAATCGGGTCCTGCTGTTATAATATTATGATTTGCATCAAGTGGCGCAATTATTAACCGCCATGAACATTTTCGTCCTTTTATATCGAGAGCCCAATACATATTTCTGTTACCTTGTAACTGATGACAGCGAAAAGGCAGATATGATCGAATATCATTAAATGAAGTAACACTTTCAATTAAGTTTATTTTAGCTATCAAGTCTGTAGCAAATCCGGACAACACCTTTTTTGCTTCCTTTAGATTCGTACATATCTTTTCTACATGTTTATCTTTGTATATGATTTCCAAATTCCCACATCACCGCCACAATAAAATTACCTTTTGGGTAATTTTATCGTAACATAATATTTCGATTTTGTCAAGTGGGGAAATTGAGAAATTATCAAAATCCGCGGAAATGCCTGTTTCATAGAGATTCCGCCCCACCGGACTGCCCTCTGACCAGCTCTGCACATAAAAAGCACCTGCCGTTTTCACAACAGATGCTATAATTGTCATTATGCGTCACTTCTGGTATAGTTCACTCTTATGCAGGAATGACTGCACTTATTTTATATGAACTTACTTAATTCACTCCAATGTTCTATATGCAAATACTCAAAGTCAGGCACATATGTATCCTGTTCCTTTTTAAACCCTGCATTAATCTCCGGTTCATCAATATGAACCGCAAACATATCAGCCTCATGCGCACCCTTAACATCACATATAAGGCTGTTTCCGGCATACCAAACTTCATAAGGCGACAATTCTGCCTTCCTTAATGCAAGTTCAAATATATGTCTCTCGGGCTTTCTGAAAATATACTCACTGGATGTCATTACAAACTCAAACTTATGTTCAGGGAAGAACTGATTAAGTCTTCTTTTTAGTGTATTACCGCTCCAGCACAAGTTTGATATAATACCTGTTCTTATTCCATGTTCATCAAGATATTTAAGCATATCATATGCACCGGGCATTTCTTTGCCGGATGATATCCCGTTCCACATAAGCCATTCAGCTTCTGCAAACGGAACAGATAGCTTGAGATTATAGTATTCAAGAACGTATCTCAGGAACGGATATTCATGGATTTCAATAAATTCTCCCCTGAGTCGGCGAATATCTTCAAAAAGCGTAAGTATAAAACTATCCAGTTCATCTACAGTTACATTATACGGATTTGATTCAATCAGAGAATATAACGCTCTTACACTTCCGTGATTATCCCATCCGGGCTCATAAATAAGAGTATTACCATAGTCAAACAATATCATTTTTGGTTTATTGGTCATTGTTTTCCCCTCTCTGTCGGATTCGTTTTCGATTATGATGATACGGAACATGATGAACACAAGTCTATTATCTTCAGCCACGACCTAAATGCCATGAATCCTTCCGAACCGTTACCTTTTATTTACTTATCTTTTCGATTTTACAGCTGTGCTTTTTAGTTTTTTTATCGTAATTAACCCCAACAAGCAGAATCTCTCCTCTGTAGTCTTTAAGGCAATCCGCATACTGATTGTTTTTTATCTGGTCCAGAGCCTCTTCAGTACTGTGATTATATTTGAGTTCAATTATCATTGCAGGATTAGTGTTGTTTGCCCTCGGTTTAAACACAAGATCTGCATATCCTTTTCCTGCTGCAAGTTCTCTTTCAATCGTATATGTTTTACGCGCTGAATAATATGCAAGAGACAGAACACACGAAAGTGAGTTTTCATCGTTATACTCGAGTATAGATGTATTATCCTGATGCGCTTGTTCAACCAACTGTGCTACTCTTTTCTCATCACATTTAAGCGTAACCTCAAGGAGTTCATCTGATCTCTTCAAAGATTCTGCAACCTCAGACCACCCCATTACTTTTATTGTACTCGCATATTGTTCTGAAATTTCATAGTTTGGTATTGACACTTCTTTTGTATCTATATCATAAGTAAGATATCCGAGATGTATCAGAAGTGTCAGAACATCATCTTTTGAAGAAAATGTTACCATATCATTGGTAAATGTGGTTGTGTCAATCTTAGCCTTCTGACCTGCCAGAAGTTCTATTATCGTATCCTTAAGGCCATCAAAATTCATTTCAATGTAGACTTTTAATGCTTCATAGGTTTCTGTTGATGTCCAGTAGTTATTAAAGCCTCCTCTGAGGACGGATTCTACCACCGACTTAGGATTATATATATCATCATTATTTACACGATATCCGTCATACCAACGTTTCATCTCTGTAAAAGATTTATCATATCTGTCGCAGATGGCCTTGACTTCAGATTCTGTAAACCCTGTAAACTCTGAAATTGGTGCGGCATCTGTCATCGAATATTCGTAGAATACATTTATCGCAGAATGTTTTCCGTATTTTTTTATAGGAAGTATTCCGGTCATATATCCAAGACTTACATAGCTTTTATCTTTAAAAAGATTGCAAAGAAAATCAAGATATTTTTTCTGACCTTCATCATCAATACTACTTTCTCTCAGAACACAGTCCCATTCATCTATTATTATTACGAAAGGAACATCAGTACATGAAAATACAGATGCAAGAACCTTTATTAAAGTTTCTCTTTTAGGATATTTCACATCCGGATACTCTTCTTTTATTTCATCTATTAAATCTTCTTCAACAAATCCGAGCATTTCATTTATGTCGTGTGATTCATTAAGGAAATTCTGCATATTGATTCTGATTACATTATACTTATTCAGATGCTTTTCAAATGTGTCTGATTCTGTAATTTTCAGATTACAAAACAGCTGTCTGGAATCATTTTTACAGTTATAATATGCAGACAGCATATTTGCCGCCATCGATTTTCCAAAACGTCTTGGCCTACTTACACAAATAAACTGCTGTTCTGTATTAAGCT
This sequence comes from Ruminococcus sp., assembly GCA_015066815.1. GTDB lineage: Bacteria > Bacillota > Clostridia > Oscillospirales > Ruminococcaceae > HUN007. Next base: position 58,441 of record SVNR01000009.1, on the reverse strand, counting down.
TTTTATTTGCATATTCAATAAGCATGCTTTTATCTACATATATTTCTGAATTAACAGCTCTTTGAAAATCAGTATTCCGTGGATTCAAGTATATACCCATTTGAAAAACCTCCGTTTCACATTGATATTTAACGATTTTGAAATCAAATCAATTATACCATAATTCCGGTAGTTTATCAACAAAAAGAAAAGCTTCTTAATAACCTCGTAATCTTATTATATTCCCCTGTTTCATCTCACACATTGATAACACACCTGCTGCAGTTGCTTTAAAAAACATAACATCAAAAAAGTTTGACATAAAAAAATATATATGCTATGCTTTTAAATGATAAAAAATTGTGTAAAAGGTGTATAAATATGAAAACAATACTTATAGTGGAAGATGATAAAACCTTAAATAAAAACATATCATTTGCACTTAAAAACGAAGGATATAATGTTTTATCAGCATTTAATGCGGAAGAAGCTTATGAAAAATATGTTGAGGCAGATATGATTATACTTGATGTTATGCTGCCCGATGAGAGTGGAATAACGATATGCCGCAGGATAAGAGAAAAGAACGTTGTTCCGGTTATTTTTCTCACATCATGTGATGAAGAACAGGATGTAATCCTCGGACTTGACAGCGGCGGTGATGATTATATAACAAAACCTTTCAGACTGAGCATACTGCTCTCACGTATAAAAGCTTTGTTCAGACGATGCTGCACAGAAAGCAGTGATCTTGAACTTACTGCGCTCGAACAGAAATTATTTGAATACCTGACCATGAACAAGGAAAGCTTTGTTACAAGAGAACAGATACTTGCGCATCTTTGGGATTCCAAAGGAGAATTTGTAAATGATAATACATTATCTGTAAACATAAGCAGACTGCGTGAAAAGCTTAAAGATTCAGAAAGCGGACAGATAATCACAAAGAGAGGACTGGGATATAAATGGACACAACAGAAAAACTGATAAACAACAGAGGACCGCGCTTTATAGTTTTATTTTATTTCATTATTGTTTTATTATCATTTGTGATTTCACTTGTTATTTCTTCATCTGTTTCCGAAAAGGCTTTTGAAAATCAGACAGACGCCTTACTTATGCTGGCTTCCGGAAATATGAATGTTACGCAGATTCCGAATGAAAGTCAGATAAGAGCAGGCGAAAAAATATTTGCTGAGTATGGTATCTGTTCCGATATGGACGTAAAGCTTTATAAGAGTTACAATGATTTCAGAAGAGAAGTTTTTCTCAGCGTATTTATTTGGCCGTTGATTGTTTCTACAGTCTGGTGTATAGTTTCTGTTTTCAGACTTATGAAGGAATATACAAAGATGGAGCAGATGCGGCAGAAGTGCATCTGTATATCGGAAGGAAGAAAATACGACGGTGCATACAATGATTATGATTTCGGCACGTCACTGCGTTTGTGGAACAGCATAAACGATCTTGGAGAGAAGATGGATTATTGTACGGAAACGCTTACATCCGAAAAAGAGTATATAAGAGATTTTCTTTATGATTTTTCACATCAGATAAAAACTTCTGTAAGCGTTTTAAGACTTAACAGCGATATTCTTGCGAGTGTTGAGAATATTACTGAAGAAAATAAAAACGAATTGTATGAAGAAATAACTTCACATATAGACGATGTAGAAAAACTCGTGCTTTCTGCACTTAAACTTGCAAAAATGAATACAGGTGTAATGAATTATAATATGGCAGAACACAATATCTGCGATATATGCAAAAGAGCAGTAAAAAAAATATCCCCTATCGCAGGGAATATAAAAATCTCTTTAAACTGCTCTAAAAACGAAATAATATATTCATGTGATAAAATGTGGTTATGCGAAGCGATTGAAAACATAATAAAAAATTCCATAGACCACGCAGAATGCACAACAATAGATGTAACAGCTGAGGAAACAGTAAACTCTGTTGTAATAACTATCGAAGACAACGGAAAAGGAATCGAACAAAGCAAGATATCAAAAATATTTGAACGTTTCGGGTATAAAAATGAAAAGAACGGAATGAACAGCGTAGGCATAGGAATGTCAATAGCCTCAAAAATTGTAAATGCTCACAATGGTGAAATACTCGTAAAATCCTCACTTGGAAAAGGCACACAGTTTCAGATAGTGATGCTCGGATATTAATTTTTTTATTTTGTAACTTTACTGTAAGATAACTGTTGTATACTAAATGACAAGGAGGGAAAACAATATGAACAATAAAAAAATAATCAGTGCTGTAGATCTTGTAAAAAACTATGGTACAAAAGAAAATCCGCTCTTTGCATTAAATCATGTGAATCTTGAAGTTTACAAGGGTGAGTTTGTATCGATCACGGGTGAAAGCGGCAGCGGAAAGACAACACTTCTGAATGTGCTCAGCACGATCGATACAGCCGATTCGGGAGATGTAATTTTTCAGGAACAAAGCCTTACAGGTAAAAACGATGATTATCTGTCAGCGTACAGGAGAAAGGAAATAGGATTTATTTTTCAGAATTATAATCTTATCCCTGTTCTCAATGTCGAAGAGAACATCATGCTGCCTATAAACCTTGACAGCGCATCAGTAGATACGGATTATTACGAAGAACTGCTTGTGATGAGCGGACTTGAATCAAAGCGCTATTCATTTCCGCATGAATTATCAGGCGGCCAAAAACAAAGAGTAGCGTTTATCAGAGCCCTGATACACAAGCCGAAAATAATACTTGCAGATGAACCTACAGGAAATCTTGACAGTAAAAACAGTCGTGAGATAATCACTATTCTGAAAAATTCCGTAAGAAAATATAATCAGTCGCTTATTCTTATAACTCATGATCCTAACATAGCATGTCAGGCAGACAGGATATTTACAATGTCAGACGGATGCATTTCACAAAACGAGGTGAAATGATATGAAGTATATAATCAAAGTAGCGTTACGATATATACAAAGACAGAAAACAAGGACGTTTATGACGTTTTTGAGTATAGCTGTTGCATCGTTCATAATAAGCATGGTATGTCTTTTTATGGGTACAGCTATTGACAGCGGAAAAAACTTTATCATAAATACAGAAGGTTCATGGGAGGTAAATGTAAGTTATCTTTTTAGAGATAGCGAAGATCCGTCGAAGCTTGTCAGACATATGAGTGAGCACGCAGTTACAGATGAAATATTCTGTAATGATGAGACAGAATTATACTCATCTTCACTTATGATATCAAAAGATAGCAGTGCTATTGTTTATAATATCAGTTTTAATAATAACCGGAATATATATACAGATCATCTTATCAATTACAGAAACTATGGTAATTTTAATATAATTCAAAACGGATATATGTTAGACAACACACAACAGGATCTCATAGGAAGTTTTGAAAAAAACGTCATCATGCTTCCTGAAACTTTCCGACAGTATGGCTATGATATCGGTAATGAAATAGAACTGACTATAACTCCTGTGTACTGCAAGGTAGATATGGAATCGGATTATGTAAATGAAAACTTTCCAAAAGCAAGCCTGGTAGATATACCTGAAATAGCAAACAACGCATTATCTGAAGGTATAAAAAGCGATGTTATAAGTAAATATTGTGAAGGAAAACCTGCAAGTGTAAAATATAAGATATGTGGTTTTTATAATAAGGAAGATATAAATCCAAATGATAGAAATTCAGAAAGCTTTATATTAATCACCGGCAATAATTCATATGATATTTTAAACGATATCTATAATGAGAATACGTTTTTATCAGATAATATTTCAAAGGAAGCTTATACTGAGAATGAAGATCTTGCAAAAAGCATTATTACATATAACAGAAACATAGAAACATATATCACTGTAAATGATAATGTAAATATTCAGGAAGGTGTGGAAACACTTCTCGAAAGCTGTGGATATCCTGCGATGACCTCAAATGATTTGGAATTTCATACGACACTTCTCGCATTAAAAGGAAAACATGCATATTCCGTTGTAGTTTTTGTTCCGTTGTTTGCCTTTCTTATGATATATGCAATATTGATATGGCTTCTTACAAGACTCGTAATTGACAATGCTTTTGAGATATCTGCACAGGAGCGTACAGCACAGTTTGCATTGCTTAGAATAGTAGGTGCCTCTAAAAAACAGATGAAGGCATTTGTGCTTTGTGAAGCGTTGTTTTATATTATTTTTGCGATACCTACAGGAATAATTTTTGCGTTTGCTGTATTAAAGTGTATAATATTCTTTATAAAAAAGTCGGGAGTAGAGTTTATAGAATGTTCGGAGCATCCTGTTATTATTTTATCAGGGGTACTTATATGTATCATTGCTGTACTTATATCTTCTCACACTTCAGCATTCTGGAAGGCAAGAAAAAAATCACTTGTAGAATCCCAGACAGCACACTATAATTTTAAAAAGAACCGTTTCAGAAATATTAAGTGTAAAAACAAAAGAAAGATAAAAAATATAAAGTCATCAGCATTTATTTTAAAATACACACGAAAAAATATATCAAGAACAAAAGGCAGATTTATTATATCAGTAGCAGCTATGAGCATCGGTATTACAGCATTTTCACTGCTTATTTCGGTCATGCTTTCATCCAAAGAAGTGTATACGAAAAATATGTATAAAAACTACGATTATTATTTAATAATCGATTATTTCAAAGAAGAAAACTCAGATGACATAAGTGAAATATATAATAAGTTTGAACAAAACAAAGTTATCAGAAAAATGTCGTTTGATTTATCTTTAAGCGCCAAAACAGATAGTGATCTGATAACTATAAATTCTATCAGACATAACGAAAATGATTGGAAATATATAAATTTACATGTTGTTAATGAAAATGAATATATATCATTATATCAAAAATATACAGATGTAGATTATGAACACCTTGTACAATCAGATGAAGCGCTTATAACAAATACAGAAAATATCACGTTGAATTTTAAAAACAACCAAATTCCTTTTATAAACAATCTGAAAATAGCAGATTATATAACCCCTGAAAACAAAATAGGGCATCTGGAAATAGTGATTACATATGATACTTATAAAAAAATGGTATCTTATATTGAAGAACATTTTTCCATATCAAGTATTTCATTGGGACTAACGGTTAATAATGATTATAACTACAAGGAAGTATCAACAGAAATAAAAAGACTTGCAGAAGAAATGAAACAGGTTTACTTTATGGAAGATATGTACTTTTGCTGTACAGGACTAAAATCATTTATGACAGGTATATCTATACTTATAGGTATGTTTGTAGGAGCAATGTGGTTATCCGGAATAATAACTATGTCAAACTCGATCAATACCAGTGTACTCAACAGAAAAGAGGAGTTCATCTCAATGAGAGCGATCGGTATGACAAAGAAAAAATTATTTGCTCTTGTACATGTTGAAAGCAGTATTTTTGTACTCACCTCTTTTGTGATAGGAATACTGATAAGCGTTGCTTTTTATTTTACTATTTTTTCAGTTTTCCCTCGCAAATATATTATTATATCGGCAATAACTGTACTTGTATTAAATATCGTATTTGCATCGATAGCAACAATCCCGGCAATTCGTACTGTCAAGGATAAGATAAAGGTAAATTCTGTAGAATAACAGAATAAGAAAACAATCCCTCTAAAAAAAATTGTATTATCTAAAACTAATCAAATCCAAAAAAGCATCTGTTTGTGCAGATGCTTTTTTATGCTTATCTCTTTTTGGTCAACACAACGACCAGAAAAACTATATCATTAAAAACCATTAAAGCTATGTCAATAAAAATCACACATATCGATAACACCCTAAAATCAGGATTTATCATAATAACAGCATCAGTATAATATCCTGATACACCATCACTGAGCGTGATTTTATTTTCATCATTATAATAAATATTCTTGTCTTTATTACAATACAACCTTACTTGAGAGCCGGGAAAACACATATCTGAAAGTTGAACTTTATTAACCGATACCAGTAGACAATCAAAATATAACAGACCAGACTCACTTATAATATAATATCCATCTTTTTGCCCCTCATAAACAATATCCGACAAGGCTGTTCCGTTTATAATTCTGTACTTTGAACTGTCCTTTCGTGTTTTCTGAACATTCATGATATAAACAACCGCCATTGCTATTATGATTATGGCACCGATTGTATTGATAACAGCAAGATATTTCTTTGATTTTCTATCCGAGCTTTTCCATATGTATTTTTTCAAAAGGAGCAATAACACAATAATTACTATCGCTGTTATGTAGACCATAAGATCACCTCGTTTTTATATCGACTTGCCTGTATAAAAAAAGATGTTGTTATTATTAAAAATTCAATTTTTCATTCCACTCTGCTTCCTTAAATCCAACAAGAACAGTATCCCCGTTTACAACCAACGGACGCTTTACCAACATACCATTTGAGGCAAGAAGTTTTAACTGCTCTTCTTCACTCATAGAAGCAAGCTTGTCCTTAAGCTGCATTTCTTTATAAAGAACTCCGCTGGTATTAAAGAACTTCTTAAGAGGAAGTCCGCTCTTTGCATACCATTCCTTTAGTTCATCATAATCCGGATTATTATCCGCAATATGACGCTCACTATAGTTTATATTATGCTCGTCAAGCCACTTTTTAGCCTTCCGGCAGGTCGTACATTTTGGGTAACATATATATATCATATTTTATTTTCCTTTCCTTAGTTTTATTTCGTAAATCTTTACTTATAATATCAAACAGATATAGCTTATGTTCTTTTTTTGACTTTTTAAGCATTTATCTGTGCACAGGCATATTTGTCAATTGTATATCCAAGTAACTTCATAATTTTCAGTTCATCAACGGCATCACAGATAGCATTATGTGTTTCACTATATGAATATTTTCCGGAAAGCAGCTGCATGATCGGCTCTACTCCATAATTCCTCTTCAGCCTACCGGTACTATAACACTCTGCAGACTCCGGAATCCGCTTGTTATACTGCTTATATGCTGCCAACTTCATGATATCATACCACACATAATTCTGCAATTCCGGCAAGTGCTTATAATCAAATGATGCATTATACGCAAATATGTATTTGATGTTATAATCCTGTAACGTTCCTATAAGACTTTGCATTACAGCGGATCTGGTACTTTTTAAATCAACTTTGATGTCTTTCATGAGCATAGCATAAGAATACATTCCGCCGGACTTACATTCAGGTGTAAGAATGTAGTACTTCTTATCAACAGACTCGAACGAAACATCATCCGATATAACGATACCAATTGACATAACCTTATCATTCCATGTAGTTTCTGTATCGATCACAGCAAAATAATTTTTTTTCATTATAATTGCTTTTTCTGACACTTCATTATTCATCTTCTTACCACATTCCCTTCATCGTCATGAGTAACTCTTCAATTGAATCAGCTAACTTAATAGAGCTCTGTTTTATTCTTTTACCTCAACAACGGCATATCCTGTAAGGGCATGCCGTTGTTGTCGTAAATAACATTTTATTTTTGTCCCAGCCGACTCCAAAAACGAAAAGTCAATGGCCAAATATATCCTGCAAAGATCACAATCAGAAAATATCGGATACCGTCTGCCAGATAATTTCCGTTACATAATGCATATAAGGGTGATTTCAGACCTGACTTTATAGCAAGCAACAGCAGTAAACCTAAAACCAGTTTAAGAATCTGTGACCACCAAACAGCCTTGGTATCAAATCGGACGAAGCGAACATCTGCCTCGTAAGCAACCCATAAACCCACAATACATCCAAAAATCTTGTAAGCATTTTCTATGCCGCTTTCCAGGTTATGCATATCAATATCAGCAGGGAATGGAAAATTCAGCACATAGATGACAAACAGGCCTGACAAAACAGACATACAAAGAAAAAAGAGTCTCATGCAGGCGGCTTTTTCTGTAATTTTATTTACAAGCGGATATAACACAAGAATTAATGCTGCGGCAATGACCAAGGATACAATAACATCTGCAGGCGTATGTACTCCCAGATACATACGGGACAACGGAACCAAAACACAAACCGCAATACACAATCCTCGTAAAATTTTATTTTTATTAACCCGTGCAATACTGCCAAAAACACCAACACTGCTTTGCGTGTGTCCGCTGGGAAATGAGTAACCGACAGCTTCTGCTCTGGCACTTTCAACAATGGTAAATCCCGGTTCTTGAACCCATGGGCGTGGAATACGAAAGATAAGCTTTAAAAACTGGTTAATGATCGTACCAAGAAATCCTACTGTCAATATAAAATACCCCTGTTTTTTATCAATGCACCAAAAAAACAAAAGTCCTGCTATGATTAAAAATGTTTCTTCACCCAAAATGGTAATAGTTGAAAAAAAAGCATCTCCGCCAGGAGTGCGTAATTCTTCTAACATTCTAAGAAATTCCATGTTCTTCCCTCTTTCGATGTTTAAAATTTGAAAACTATTATAGACTCTTTTAAATAACAGAATGAAATTGTCAATATTACTTGACAACTTTTTCTCCAAAAATTTTAAATATAAAATTGTGGTTTTAAAATTTTAATTTGTCAAACAATAAACATTCTCACAAGGGTATTAAAAAAGTCATATAATCCGTGTCCAAAAGCGACACCTACATAACCACAATTCTTGATTTTATATTTTGCAAAACCAAATACAAGTCCTATACCAAACGTGAACAGTACCTGAATGATACCTCCGTTGATGATATGCCACAATCCAAACAGGAATGATGCGATCACAATACCAAGCCACTTGTTCTTTTTAAAGAAACTTACAAAGGTATCCTGCAGATATACCCGAAATACAAATTCTTCTACTGGACCTATAATTAACAGACAGACCAGCAACTCATAAATAAAGACAAACCACGAGAAATCCACATTATTTCCTATCAACGAAAAGCCGCAAAGAGCGGGTATAACGGCAATCACAACACTTAGTCCAAGTGCAATCGCAATACCAATCAAATATTGATGTTTGTTTTTGAGGTCAATCTCGATTTTCATATCTGTTAATTTCATTGCAATCAATGCAATAATCCCATTTAACAGATTAATGAAAACCGGAGCTACAATTTTTAATGCAGTTATGCCTATGTATTTTGTGAATCTTAGGCTGAATGTAACCGCACATATCATTACAAGCGACAAAAATAAAATAGCAATATTTCTCTTTGTAATTTTCATTACTTCATCTCCTTCTTTGTGGGAGAGAATTACAACCGTCTCGACTGTAATTCATTTAGGTGGGAAAACAATGCCATCTGCTTCACAGCGGATTTGATAGAATTGCTTTACCCAATCGGGCAGTTTTTCTACATCGTCCTTAATCTTTACAAGTGTTCTCTTACCAACTCGTCTATCCATATAAGCAAACACACGTAACAAATAGTTGTCGGAGTTTAAGGATGCTGCGATGTCGGTTTTGAGATAAATGGTAAGGGAATTGATGAAATCAGCATCACAAAGTTTGCACTCAGGCATCCATTTCTTCATTATTTCGCCATAAGAAACCTTTTTGCCTTGACTGTAGAGTTGAGATACTTCTTGTTCCTGTTTGTACATTTCAACCCAAGAAAACGCTACTATTTCTTTTTTGCTGTAATTAATGGTTGCTCTGCCGTAGGCATTATGCACTTCATGGTAACTGGTGTAGAAATAGGAAATTTTATCTTTGAGAGAATCGCAAAGCAAATCATGCATCTGCTTTTTTAGATTGCTCCAAGACTTATATCCGCTTTTTTCATCATAAATCATTTTCGTTTCCTTTTTTACAAGCATCGCCTTTTCCCTACTCAAACAAACAACCGTCTCCACATGCCCCGTTCTCGGAAACAGATCCACTCCCCTTATTCTCTTTATCTCATACCCGTTCTCTTCACTGCAAAGTATTTTACAATCCCTTGCTGCAGTTGCAGGATTACATGAAATCATAACTATCCTTTCAGGCTTCATTCTGACAATAGAATCAAGAGTCAGATTATCGCAGCCTTTTCTCGGCGGATCTACTATAACAACATCCGGACGTTTTCCGTCCTTCAGAAGCTTGTCTGCAATATGACCTGCGTCTCCGCAGATAAACTCCGCATTTTTGATGTTATTTGCAGCAGCGTTTGTACGGGCGTTTTCTACAGCCTGTTCTATAACCTCAACACCTGTAAGCGTCTTTACCTTATCATGCATAGAAAGTCCTATCGTTCCCGCTCCACAGTAAAGATCAAGGATTTCTTCATTACCTGTAAGTTCTGCATAATCCGCTGCTATACTGTAAAGAAGCTCTGCCTGCGGAGTGTTTACCTGATAAAAAGAAAACGGAGAAAGTGATATTTTATTTTCGCACATAACATCGGTGATATTGTCCTCGCCATATACTGTAACGCATTTTTTTCCGAGAATAACGTTGGTGTTTTCAGGATTGATATTCACAACCACACTGACTATTTCAGGAAATTTTTCAGTAAGCAATGACTCGGAGAGCATTGTCTGAATAAGCGGAATAGCTTTTTTATTGGAAACAACGATACAAAGCATTATTTTTCCGCTATGAAAGCCTTGTCTGATATAAATATGTCTGACAAGGCCTTTTCCTGTTGTCTCGTCATATGCCGAAATACAGTTTTTGTTTATATGCTCTATAACAAAATCAACTATTTTTCTGAAAACAACAGGCTGTAAACGACATTCGGTAAAAGGAACTATACGATGACTTCTTCGTGAATAAAATCCGCACACAGCCTTGCCGTCAGGGCCCGGTGCCACAGGATACTGTGCCTTGTTTCTGTAGTGGTCTATATGCTCGCAGCCTGCTATTTCTTCGTAATCCAGCTCAAAACCACCTATTCTTCTGAAGCTGTCTGTTACAAACCCGCTTTTTATTCTCAGTTCTGCGTCATATGTGATATGACGGAACATACAGCCGCCGCATTTTTGTGAAACAGGACAATCGGATTCTGTTCTGTCAGGAGACGGAGTTATTATTTCGTTTATTATGCCATAAGAATAGCTCTTGAGAACCTTTACTATTTTAACACTGACAAAATCCCCTACAGCGGTAAAAGGCACAAAAACCGCCATTCCCTCATATCTGCCTACACCGTTTCCTTCTGTAGTTATTCCTGTTATTTCAAATTCGACAAGTTGATTTTTTTTTAGCATTTTTCCTCCAAAACAGCTTATTCAAAAAAAGCTCTGACTTCGTCTTTCTTTTTCATAAGCTCATCAAATCTGTTTATATACTCGTATGGGAACTTGTAGTTCATAACTCTGCTGATACGGTTTTCCTCATCTACCAGCTTCGTTGAGGCAGCACATCCGGCACCGAGAATAGTCTGTGTTTCATCCATGATATATATGTTGTACAGTGATTCTTTTCCGGGTCTGGAGTAGCCTATGTTTTCAAGGTTATCTATAGTATTTTTCTGTCTGTACATGTAATACGGAGCATAACCACATTCTGTAAGATGCTTTATCCCATAATCGACCATCTCACACGCAGGGTTTGATATGTTTTCCTTTCCTGACTGATATAATCCTGCAGAACGCTTGAGTGTAAGTGCGTGGATTGTTATTCCATCAGGTCCAAGCTCTGTAACTCTGTCAAGGGTAGACTTGAAGCTTGCAAAGCTTTCTGTCGGAAGTCCGGCAATAAGATCCATGTTGATATTGTCGAACCCAAGACCTCTTGCAAGCTTATATGCTTCTATAACCTGTGCTGCAGTGTGCCTTCTGCCTATAATACCAAGCACCTCATCGTTAAGGGTCTGAGGGTTTATAGAGATTCTGGTGGCATTCATCTGCTTTATTACCTGAAGCTTTTCTTTGGTAATAGTATCCGCTCGTCCGGCCTCTACATTATATTCACGTACCGCTGAGAGATCAAAACATTCAGAGGTTTTCTTCATGATCCTGTAAAGCTCATCTGCACTCAGGGATGTGGGCGTACCGCCTCCATAATAAATAGTATCGACCTTAAGACCGTATTTTTTTACTATATCCCCTAATATTTCAAGCTCACAGCATAGCTTTTCAATATACTGCGGAATCAGCTTTACCGCACTGTCCATAGAATGTGAAACAAAAGAACAGTAGCTGCACCTTGTAGGGCAAAAAGGAACTGATACATATATGCTCACTGTTTTTTTACTGAAGTCCGGAATTATAGGCTGTTGTATTGCCGCTGTCCTGAGCGCAATATCTGTTTTAGCGTCAGAAACATAATACTTTTCAGAAAATTCACGTCTTATATCTTTTTCTGTATATCCTTCTTTGAAAAGGAGGTTTATCTTACGTACAGGCCTTATACCTGTAAGAAGCCCCCACTTCGGCGTAAATCCATAAAAATCACAGAGCATTGTAAACAAAAGCCTGCATATCTGAAACTCTCCGTCTTTTTCAGAAAAATCAGCGGCAGAGACCTTGCCTGCTCTGCGCGCTTTTCTGCCTGCTGCCCGTATATATGAATAAAAATACACATAGCTTTTGCATTTTTTCATTCGTGTAATAATAATATCACCCGGAGCATCAGTCTGATCATAGATAAACTCAAATCTTTCTGCCGGAATAAAAAGCTTTATCGTTGCTTCTGTTTCGTATTTGTAAGTATTGTTATCAAGTATTATTGTCATTGTATCATATCACCGCATATATGGGTTTCGTTCAATTTCATTCAATAGTGTCGTCGTACTTTCGTGTCCGGGATAAACCTCATAGTCCATGTTTTCTGACAGATTCTTTAGTTTTTTCAACGAAGCCATCAGTTCATTAAAATCTCCTCCCGGAAAATCAGTTCTGCCTATCGACATTCTGAAAAGCGTGTCACCCGAAAAAATTTTATTTTCACACACGTAGCAAACTCCGCCTTTAGTGTGTCCGGGAGTGTGTATTACCTTTACAGGAACACCCGAAAAATCGATAACATCCCCGTCCTCTGTTACCTCATATTCGTCCACACTGTTAAAGCTTCTGAAGCCTATAGCATACGCAAGGGATCTTTCAGCGTCAGTCATCATAGCCTCATCCTCACGATGTATATATACCTTTGCACCGGTATTTTTAACTGTTTCAGCTGTACCTCTGAAATGGTCATAATGACCATGCGTAAGAAAAATCTTCTTCAGTGTCAGTTCCTTGCTACTGAGAAATTTTATAAGTTCCTGAGCTTCTCCGCCTATATCAACAGCAAACGCTTCTTTTTTATCATTTGCCACAACATAACAGTTCGACTGAAAATCTTGACCGAGTCTGAGATTGTAGACCGTCAGCATTATTTGTTTCCTCCTTCAAGCTTCGTTACCGATATTACGTTGTGAAGCTTCTGTATCTTTCCTATAAGAATATTAAGCTGTTCTTTTCCGGTAACGGAAACTGTAAGCTTTATCTCCGCGTTTCCGTTTTTCAGTCTTCTTGAAGAAGAATTGAAGATAGGAAGCTTTGATTCAGCAACTGTTCCGGCAACAGTCAGAAGCAGACCGGTACTGTCTATCGCAAGAATATCTATAACAGCACGGAATTCGGACTTGGGTTCTTTTGACCACTCAACGCGTTTCCAGCGCTCTTTCTTTTCCTCATCGTCACCCTCCATAGCCATTATATAGTTTGCACAGGTTTTCTTATGAACAGAAATACCTCTGCCTCTTGTTATATATCCGACAATATCATCTCCCGGAAGCGGATTGCAGCAGTGTGAATACCTTACCTGCATATCATTGAAGGTTTTTTCAAAAATAACACCGCTGTCGTTTTTATCTGAAAGAGTCTGTGTAGGAACAATATCCTCCTCGTTATCTTCAGGCTTAGCGTAAAGCTTGTCATAGCTGTCCTTTAATCTCTGCATCATCTTTGGAAGCATAACGCCTCCGTATCCTATTGCAGCATAAAAATCATCAAGTGTGGAACAGTTATGTCTCTTCAGATCGTCTCCGAGAAAATCCTCGATATCCTCTTCTGGCACAGTCATTCTGTAATGCTTGAACTCTTTTTCAAGTTCTTCCTTACCCTGACGTATGTTTTCTTCACGGCATTCTTTTTTGAACCACGAACGGATCTTGGACTTCGCCTCGTTTGTCTTCGCTATCTCAAGCCATGCACGGTTAGGTCCTCTGCTTTCGTCCTTTGTAGTCATTATCTCGATTATATCTCCGGTGTTGAGCTTATAATCAAGCGGAACTATCTTTCCGTCAACCTTTGCACCTGTCATCCGATGTCCTATCTGTGTGTGAACCCTGTATGCAAAGTCAATAATCGTCGAATCCTTGGGAAGTGTGAACGAATCAGCCTTAGGCGTAAAAACTACTATTTCTTCAGTAGAAAGGTCCGTTTTTATAATTCGCACTATCTCCTCAACATCATCAGCAGCCTGCTGGGCTTCGAGAACCTGTCTTATCCATGAAAGCTTCTCTTCCATCTTGTCTCTGCTGCGGATGCCTTCCTTGTACTTCCAGTGAGCAGCGATACCATACTCAGCAGTATAGTGCATATCCCATGTTCTGATCTGCACTTCAAATGTAATACCCTCTCTTCCCATAACAGTTGTATGAAGTGACTGATACATGTTTGCCTTAGGTGTAGATATATAGTCCTTGAATCTGTTAGGAATAGGTGTGAACATATCATGTATTATACCAAGAACATTATAGCATTCAAGAACGCTTGAAACTATAATACGAACTGCGTATTTGTCATAAACTTCTTCGATGCTTTTCCGGTCAATATATATTTTTTTATAGATACCATATATACTCTTTACTCTTCCGTCTATCTGAGGAGTTTTTTCAAAATCCATTCCGGAAAATCTGTCTGATATCTTCTGTTTTATAGAAGCAATGAACTTTTCTCTTTCATCCTTTTTGATTTCAAGAATATGTTCTATCTCTGAATATGCATAAGGATCAAGGTAGTGAAATGCCAGATCTTCAAGCTCGTCTTTTATTGATTTTATTCCGAGTCGATGAGCTATCGGCGCATAAATATTCATTGTTTCAAGAGCTGCTTTTCTCTGCTTTGCTCCGGGTCTGAAGCCGAGAGTACGCATATTGTGAAGTCTGTCACATAGCTTTATCAGCATTACTCTGATATCCTGAGACATAGCAAGAAGGATTTTTCTTACGTTTTCCGCAAGCTGCTCATCCTGATTAAAAATAGGAGCTTTTGAAAGCTTGGTAACTCCGTCTACGAGCATCGCAACATCCTGACCGAATTTTTTCTGAATATCTTCAAGCGTTGCATCAGTATCCTCAACAACATCATGAAGCATTGCAGCGCATATGGTATCTGTATCCATACCAAGTTCAAGAAGAATAAACGACACTGACACCGGATGAACTATATATGGTTCTCCTGATGATCTTTTCTGCCCCTCATGAGCAGCATCCGCAAACTCGTAAGCAGATATGATCTTACTCATATCATATTGTTTGTCCTCGTCCAGAATTTTCTGGATAAGCATATTTATTGTACAACTTTCGTTTCCCATTTGCTTCTAAGCCCCCTTAAAATTTTCGAATTCTCAAGATCCGATTTTTTATTTACCCTCAATCTGCGTGCTTTACCCGCCGCATAATCCATATCAACAAGTCCAAGCTCCCTGAATATGTCAAGACATATCTTAAGCTTGCATATATTTATTTTTGCTGTATCGTTTTTAATAAACAACTCATCAGTAAGCGTTTCTTTTTCAGTAACTGCCGAATAAACCCTTATCAGATCTTCTCTGTCCGGACACATCCTCTTGTAGTATGCATCAGGAAGCTTTTCGTTTCTGATATATTTTTCATAGGCGTCATTTGCAGCAAAGTAGCTGTCCTGATTTATTCCGCTTTTTCTGAAATCATTTACCATAAACTCAACACTTGACTGTCCTCTGAATTCGTTTATTGTCATAGATACGATAAAATCAAATTTTTGGCCTCTCAGTACAGAAATCTCATCAGTTTTCACACGGAACATAAGTGCGTAGAACGTCATTCCCTCATAAGACAGCTTAAGCTTTGTGTGTGCTCCGCCTGACAAAGGTATGACATCTTCTATTACAGCGCCTGCCAATGCAAAGAACGGTTTTTCATTTCCCTCACCAAAAGGTTCCAGCAAATTAAGCCCCTCTACGTTTTTAACTGTTATCTCTGAAGCACGAAGAAGCTTTTCTGCTCTTATAGTATAAACCGGCATGCTTTCATGACTCTTCAGTGAATAGTCTCTGAGAAGGCTGTGAAATTTTTCTATATCTGATGTTTTCAGTGAAAATCCTCCTGCGCCCATATGTCCGCCGTATTTTAAAAGTACCTCTTCACATGCAGTCAGACACTCAAACACGGAAAAATCCCCGAACGCTCTTGCTGAACCTCTTGAGACATCTCCTTCTTTGGTAATTATGATACATGGCTTTCCGTACTTTTCAAGCAGCTTAGCAGCCACTATACCTATAACTCCATGATGCCAGTTTTCTCCGTAAAAAAGAAGAACTCTTTCAGAAAGCATGGCAGGATCGTTGTTTATCTGAGAGAATATCTGCTCGATTATTTCGTTTTCAGCAGCTTTTCTCTGATTATTCAGATCGTTGAGACTATCTGCCATACCGGCAGCTGCATCCGGATCATCACACATGAGAAGCTCAAAAGCCTGTGACGGAGATCCGAATCTTCCTGAGGCATTTATTCTTGGAGCTATCATGAACGCTATTGAATCAGAGGTTATTTTTTTACAATCACCGTTATCATCTATAATCCCTGCTAATTTCATAAGCTCTATTAACCCGCACCGTTCGGTATTTCTGAGGATCATAAGCCCCTGCTCAACTATATATCTGTTTTCACCTGTCACCGAAACAATATCCGCTATAGTACCGACTGCCGCAAGATCTCCGAACTGCTCCATCGCACTTTCATAATCTCCGCCCTCCATAGCTGCTATCAGCTTAAGGACAACTCCTGCTCCGCAAAGGTACTTAAAAGAGGAACTGCAATCCTTCCTGTGAGGATTTATTATAGCCTCTGCCTCCGGAAGCTCCTCTCCCGGCTGATGATGATCCGTTATAACAAGCTTCATACCAAGTTCTTTTATAAGCAAAGCCTCGTCTATAGCCGAAATTCCGTTATCAACTGTAATTATAAGCTCCGTTCCGGCCTCGGCAAGCTTATGTACGGATTCCTTGTTAAGTCCGTATCCCTCTGATCTTTCCGGGATATAATATGAAACATCTGCACCGATACACTCAAGATATGAGTACAGCATAACTGTAGAGGTTATTCCGTCACAGTCATAATCTCCGTATATGCATATTTTCTGTTCACACTCAACTGCCTCGTTTATTATATCTACAGCCTTATCCATATCCCTGACTGCAAAAGGAGACTCAAGAGCATCTGCTCTTACAAACTGCGCAGCCGCATTCAGATCGGTTATTCCACGTGAAACCATAACATCAGCACAGAGCGGCGAAAGATCGCTCCCCGAGGACATCTTCACGGAGATACGGCTATCCGGATTTCCTATGATCCATTTTTTCATAACTTTAAACTGCTTCTCCTGTTTTCATCATTCATTTTTGGTTTTTCTTATCCTTATATTATAACATTTATTTTGAATGTTTACAAGAACCTGAGAAAACAAAAAATATAGTGAACGAAAAAACTTTAAAAAGTAAAATTAATAATAGTAGCTTATATTTTTAAGAATATTAAATATAGTTTTATTAAAAAACACCGTCCGAATGTGATAATTTCCTTTTTTAAAAAACATTTTTATACAATTCTGTATGTTTATACAACCAAATCTTCTGTACAAAACATTAATTTAGGTAAAATACCGTCGTTTTAGCCATTTATCAACTCAACTTTTTAGTCTTTATATCATTTGGAATAGCTTTACTTTAAGTTAAATACATGCTATAATTAGAGTAATAATTATTTTCCCCCTGCACATCCGCTTACTTCGTAGGCAACGTGCAAATCGGCTAGATAGTAAACAAATTTTTTTCGTTTACATTATACAGACTTTTAAGTATAATTTTAGAAACCGTTGTTTTTTTTACACGGCTTCTTAAAGGAGTATTGGTTCAAGATGAATAACAAAATAAAAATTCTGCACTGTTCAGATTTACATATCGGTGCGGAACTTTCGTTTCTGAAAAACAAGTCAAAAAGCAGACGGGCAGAGGTACTCAATACACTAAACCGTATAACTATGATGTGCTTACAGCAGGGCATCGAGCTTCTGATTATTGCCGGAGATCTGTTTGACAGCAACCACATTGACTCTCAGACACTTACAGCTGTAAAAAGTATGTTTGCCGCTATACCGGACACTATCGTTGCAATAGTTGCCGGAAACCACGATTACTTTGCTGTGGACTCGCCATACAGCGATGACGACTGGTCGCCAAACGTTTCAATATTCTTCAAAAAATTCTCCACAATCGAATTTCCAAAGAAAAATCTCCGTCTGTGCGGTTCTTCTTTCCTTGGAAGCTATCAGGAAAGCAGCGGCAGTGAACTCAATGTACCTGATGACGATATGATAAACATTCTTATCTATCATGGAGATCTTGTTACAAACAACCAGAGCAGCAAATACAATCCCGTCACCATAAACGAACTTGAAAACTCCCGTTTTGACTACGTTGCCCTCGGTCATATACACTCTGCAACACCGTTAGCCAAAGCAGGAAATACAACATATGCATACTCCGGAACTCCTGATGGAAACGGCTTTGACGAAACAGGAAAAAAAGGTGTGTATACAGGATATGTTTACAAACATCGTACTGAGCTTGCTTTTTTCCCGACAAGCAGCAGACTATATGAAAACGTAAGCTTTGATATAACATCACTCACTTCCAACTCAGGAATTGCAAAATCCATAATCAACAAGCTTGAAACGTTGTATGGTGCTGAGTATCAGGATAATCTCTACAAAATAACCCTTACCGGAAAAACTCCTGAAGGTTTTCTTCCAAGCAGAAAATCTATAACAACAGAGCTTCAGGATACACTGTACTATGTTTCTGTAATAAACCAATCCACCCCGGATACTGACATAAAAATACTTTCTTCCGATTTTTCACTTAAGGGAATCTTTGTTAAAAAAATGCTTGCTAAAATAAACGCGTGTGAGAATGAAGCAGAAAAAGAAATGCATGAAAAAGCACTCTATATCGGACTGAAAGCTTTTGACAGAGAGGTAAGTTTCTATGAAAATTAAAGAGCTGCATATAGAAAGGTTCGGAAATATAAAAGACCTCGATCTTACTATAAGCGACAGTATGAACTTTCTGTATGGCTTTAACGAAGCAGACAAAACAGCAGTAGTTGACTTTATCATAATAATGCTTTATGGTACGGTAAACAGATACAGAGAAGACATCAGAGAAAAGTATCTTCCTGATGACGGAGCCGATATGTGCGGTTCTCTTGTTTTCGAATACAAGGATGAAGAGTTTGTACTCGAAAGAATCTTTGACTCGGGAAGACATAAAAAAGACAAAATAAAGCTTATCAACAAAACTGCTGACACGTCTGAAGAGCTTGCCTTCAATGTAAAACCAGGTGAACATCTCTTCAAAGTAAACAAGGATATTTTCTGGAGAAATGCATATATAAACGAATCCGCAGGTTTATCGATGATGCAGACTTCGCATACAGAGATAATGTCTTCCATGCTGTCAAATCTGATCACAACAGCGTCTGAGAAAACATCCGTATCTGATGTTGCCGGAAAGCTGAACAAGTACTTCGACTCCAACGATGAAAGCAGTATGGCTTTTATACTTGCAGAAAAGAAAGAGCAGCTTGATAATCTCAAGGATGAACTCAGGACTGCATCTGAAACTGAAAAATCAAAGCTTAAGCTTCAGAATGACTGCAATAAACTGCAGAGTGAATTTCAGGCAGAAACAAGTAAGCATCAGATAATCAAAACCAATCTCGAAATACAGGATATGCTTTTTGAACTCGACTCACTCCATAGTCAGATGAACAACGAGCAAAACCTTGTTTCAACATCTGACAGATATAACGAGCTTAACGCAATACTTAAGAAAAACCGTATCAATGACAACAGAAAGGTTTTTCACAAGACTGTAGAAAAATACAACAAGATCTGCGAGTTCAGAAAACAACAGGACGCAGATAATCAAAAAATCAAAAACATGCAGGTCGAGCTTGGAAAATACACCCCTAACGACAATCCCGCTGCCCTGCAGAACGTTATTGACAACCAGAAGCTTATTGAACAGACAAGCGACACTCTGAGCAGTCTGAAGATCCAGTACAAAGAAAAACAAGATGAAGAAGCCAAAGCAAAAGAGCTTGTTTCTCAGGCGCGTTTTGAACTTGAAACTGCAGAGCTTGATCTTACCCGTCACGAAGAAATATCCAACAACAAAATAGACCTCGCCGAAGATCGCATGCATAATTCAAGTCAGATGGTCGATATGGAACCGGTTAAGAAAAGTAAAAACCTTGTGTTGGCATGTGTTATACTTATTATCCTTGCTTTAGCACTTATAATTTTTATAACAAATATCGTTATGGTAGTAATCATCTCCCTGGGGATGCTGTCATGCATGTATGCGATATTCTCAAAAATAGGCAAAGAAAAAACCGTAAAAAAATACGGCCGTGTTAATGAAACCGAACTTTTTTCTTCGCAGATTGCTCTCAGAAACCTCAAAAACCAGTGCAATGAAGAACGTGAAAAGTATCTCAGAAAAATTTCTTCAGCAAAAAAACAGCTTGAAGAAGCGAAAAACCAAAGCAGCCTCCTGAAGAGCCAGCTTGATTCACTTTCTGATGAAATTAAAGAAGCCGAAAAAAATCTTGAAGAGTACATGAACTCAAAAGAAAAGTCTGAAAAGAAATTCTCATCTCTTGATCCGAAGTTCTTCAGTCTCAGAAACGAAATATCCGAGATCGAACAAAAAATATCAATCAGGGACTCACAAATAAAGGATATGGAAGCAGATGTGATCTCATCGATCTCCCCTATACAGGACTTTTCAGACTATAATGAAGCCGAAAAATTCATTGCAGAAAACATAGAGCTTCTTGAAGAGGAAGAAAAGCTCAGCAACACGCTCTACATTATCGGAGATAAGGAAAAGCGCAATGCTGTAAAGGCAGAAAATCAGAACAGAATGAGAATTCTTACGGAAAAAGTCAAAAAAGCTTCAAAGGACAAAAAAATCCTTAAGCTTTCTCAGGAAGAATACTCGCAGTTAAAACAGCTTTCTATCGACTCGTTCGAAAAAATCTCCAGCATACAGGATCAGTACATCAGTACCATAACTTCAATGAAGATTCAGTATAACGACAGCAAGTGTGTTGCAAATCTTGAAAAAAAGATAGCCATACTTGAAAGCGAGATAGAAGCTCTCGAAATCAAAATGCGTTCTGTCAAGATAGCTATTGATACATATAACGATTCGCTTTATGAAATAAGAGAAAAGTATGCCCCTTCTGTTGCAAGAAGAACCTCAGAAATCCTCGCAGAGCTTACAAAAGGGAAATACTCTTCAATATCTATCAAAGGCGGCAGAATTGTTGTCAAGGATAAAACCGGAAATCCTGTCAACTTTGAAACTATAAGCAAATCAACATGTGATCAGATCTACTTCTCTCTCAGACTTGCAGTTTCTGAAATAACAGCACAAAAAATGAATTATCCTGTAATACTTGATGATATTTTTATAAGGTTTAATGAACAAAAAGCTGCACAGCTTCTGAAGTTCCTTATAAAATACTCAGAAAATTCCCAGATAATTATTTTCAGTAACCAGAATCAGATATCAAGTATAGTTTCTCAGGAACAGATACCTATAGAAAACATCAATATGATATCAATGAACCAATAATGAGTAAAGCCATTATCAGGCGTATGTGAAAAGCATACGCCTGATATTTTTACACCACCCGGACTATACTGATATGTACAGTTTATTCTTATCAAAAATCCCTTGTTTTAAAAAGAAACCAACAACTATAGTAAACGCAATAAATAAATTGCGTTTACTATTAGCCGATCTGCACGGAGATGACGCAGTCATCGGATGTGCAAGGCAATATAAATAAAATAATTATAGTGAAAGTCAAATTTATTTTGACGTTCACTATAATTACCCTGAAAAATTTTTATTCTCTATTATTCAAAAGAAACAATAAAGGCAGTGTACAAAAATTTTCTTATTTCTGTACACTGCCGTTTTTATTGCATTTTTGTATTTTAGATTAATAACCTGCCTCTAAAAAAATATTCTTTTACAACATAAAGCAAGAATATTTTTATAAAAAACTTTAACCTGCATAAGCATATAGCACTTATCCTTTTATTGCCCCTGCAATAAGACTTTCCTGGATTTTTCTGCTTATAAAAGCATAGACAATAAGCGTCGGAAATGTTGCTATTACAAGAGCCGCTCCTATCGGACCCCATTTTGTCGTATATGAACCAAAAAACGTGTTTATACCTACCGGAAGCGTTCTGTACTTCGAGTCGCTGATAAAAATAACAGCAAACATAAGCTCGTTCCATGCCTGAAGGAAAGTAAATATAGCAACCGTAGAAACAGCCGGTCTCATCAGAGGCAGAATAATACGGAAAAATATACCGAATGTTCCGCAGCCGTCAAGACACGCTGATTCTTCAAGCTCCTCCGGAATGTTTACCATAAAGCTCCCGAAAATCATTATTGCCATCGCAAGAGCAAATGCCGAATACGGAATTATAAGCGCCTGATATGAGTTTGTCATTTTCAAGGATCTGAGCATAATAAAAACAGGCAGAAGCGCCGCATGGATAGGAACTGTAAGACCGAGCATAAAAATATTGTTTACAAAATCTCTTCCCTTCCACTTCATTCTTGTAAGTGCATAACAAGCCATCATCGCACAGAACACTGTAAGAAGTATTGTAAGACCGGTTACAATACCGCTGTTTTTAAAATACAGTGCCATATTTCCAACCCTCATTGCATCCGCATAGTTTGAAAAAAGCCAGTTTTTAGGCAATCCCAGAACGTTTTCACCAAATATTTCTTTGTTATCCTTAAGTGAAAAAGTAAACATCCAGTATAGCGGAAATACACATATCACAGTCCAGAACGCAAGTATTATATAGGTAAAAACCGGTTTTCTGCCCTTCATCTTTTTCAGAAGACGCTTACTGCTTCCGAAACTTTTGCTGCTTATAACAGCTTCATCAGATATTATATTATTTTTCATCATAGTCCTCCGTCTTTATAGCCTTCTTGATAACAATCGCAAAGAAGAAGCATAAGAAAATGATCAGAACCGCTATCGCACTTCCGAATCCATATCTGCTTTCACCAAATATCATATTTACCATGAGTGTACTCGGCACTTCACTTGCATGATCAGGCCCGCCGTTTGTAAGTACATATATAAGGTCAAAAGCCTTAAGTGAACCAGTCACAGCAAATATAACACATATCTTAATAACCGGCTTAAGAAGCGGAATTATAATCTTAGTGTTTATCTGCATATCTGTAGCGCCATCTATTCGCGCTGCTTCTATAACATCAGGAGAAACGCTTTTTATACCTGCATACAGGAGAAGCATATGATATCCGACATACTGCCAGAGGTTAGGTATAAAAACTGCAAGCAGTGCTGTTTTTGAATCACCAAGCCATGCTGTCTGTGCAAGAGCATCAAAGCCAAGTGTATCAAGAATAACGTTCAGGATACCATATCTCGGATTGTAGATTTTCAGCCAAAGCTGACCGATAACAACCGTTGACATAAGAACAGGAATAAAAAACACCGTCATGAAGAAGCGTTCTCCCTTTATCCCTCTTGATATCAGAAGAGCCAGTCCGAGCGACAAAGGAAGCTGTATGAACACCGACAAAACAGCAAGCAGCAGAGCGTTCAGAATAGTTTTCGGAAAACCTGCTGATTTGCTTGTAAAAAGCTCAATATAATTATTTAATCCTATAAACTCCGGATCCGTTATACCGTTCCATTCCTGAAAGCTGTAAATAAACGACATAATAATCGGAACAATAATGATGCCTGTAAACAGAACAACTGCAGGTAACATAAATAAAGTTATCGCCAGTTTGTTTTTACGTATACTATCCATACTGAACCTGCCTTTACTAAATTTTTATACTAAACGACAAATCTCTTTGGCGTTCACTATCATCCTTTATACATTATAGTACTGACCGATTTTTTCAACCGGTCAGTAGTTATAATAATATTAAGGAGATTAAAAGAAAAGAAAAACCGAAAAAAATTATTTTTCAAGCTGTGCAGCCATCTCTGCCTGGAATTCTTCAGGT
Organism: Ruminococcus sp.; assembly: GCA_015066815.1. GTDB lineage: Bacteria > Bacillota > Clostridia > Oscillospirales > Ruminococcaceae > HUN007. The sequence goes on along the minus strand of SVNR01000009.1, from coordinate 34,116 downwards.
GTAAGTGAGCCAAGGTACAGCTTCTGAAGAAGGGAAAGGTATTCACCTGCATCCTCGGATTCCATAAGAGTGTCAAACCAGAGAGTAAACGAAGTAGCGTTGTTTGCGTACTCCGCAACCTTCTTTGTAAGCTCAGGAACCTCCGAGTCATCATATGTAACCTTCCATGCAGGAATTCCGGCACCGGAAAGATATCCGTACTTTGAAACACCCTTTGTTATCTCAAAAGCAAGAGCCGCTGAGAGATCTGCCTCTTTTGTTGATGCGGCAACCATGAGTGAATCCGAACCACCGCCCATAAAATCTGTAAGTTTTGCGTTTGAAGAGTTTATAACCGGGATCGGAGCAACAGAAAAATCAGAAGGATTTTCAGCATCTGTCATTATCGAGCCACCCATCCAGCTTCCGGTAAAGTACATAGCTGCATTTCCGCTATAGAATTCAGCACTCGCCTCGTCGTTGGAAAGAGCTGCTGCACCGCCGATAAACGCTTCCATATCAGCAAGCTCCTTGATTTTTTCAGCTGATACAAGGAAGTCCGGATCAGAATAAGATCCTCCCTGCTTGAGAAGAGTCTTCTGAAGCTTATCCGCACCGACTGACTTGAGTGTAAGTCCGTCGTGTAGCATAGCAAGAACCCACTTATCCTTGGCACTTGTTGCAATAGGATCTATTCCGTTTTCTCTGAGAGTCCTGCATACGTTTTCAAACTCATCCCATGTTTCCGGTGCTTCAAGTCCGTTTTCACTGAAGATTTTCTGATTGTACCACATAACAGAAACAGGAGTGCATATAACAGAACCATAAAGTTTTCCGTCATAGATTATATTAGAAAGTGCAGCCTCTGAGATTTCGTCCTTATAATTCTCATAATAACTGTCGAGCTGCATAACCTTTCCTGAATCAACAAAGGACTGAGAAAAACCGCCTGCCCATGTATAGAATACATCAGGAAGCTCGTTTGCTGCTACGGCTGATTTTATCTTTGTTTTGTAAGATTCGTTTTCAAACGTTTCGTGAACTACCTTAACGCCCTCGTGTGAGCTTTCAAAATCCTTGATCGCCTGTTCATATGCACTGTGAAAAGAATCGCTCTCTGTAGAAATACTCCACAGAGTAAGTGTAACATCCTTTTGGTCACCGCCTGCATTTGCATTGCCACCTGCAGAGCTACCCGGATTATCTGAAGAAGAACCACATCCTGTAATCACTCCTGCCATCATAACTGCCGCTGCAATTCCGCTGGTCACTCTTTTAAGTTTCATAAGTATAATTTCCTCCTGTTATGTGCAATGTTTTTGTGTGTTTTCACATTTCTTATGTTTTCATTATAACGTTTATTTTGGATCTTTTGAACGTATATATTTTACTGTTTGGGGTAATATTTTTACTGCTAATTGTTATTTTTTTGTTCACCATATCTCTCGTTTGTTACATTTATAATATTTCTAACAAAGAATTTGTACACTATATCGATTAAGAAACAAATACAACTTTTAATAATTTTATAAAAAAATTATACCTGACTTTCATTGCAATATATAAAAACAGTGCCGACGCTGACTGCACCGACACTGATATGATTTTTATGTATATGCACTAAGCTTTCGCAGTCAGCGAATGCGCAAGGAAATATAGTGATTTTTTTCACCATAATAACACTATTATTCAAAAGCAGTTATGTAGCTTTCTATTCTGTCTCTTGAGGCGCTTACGCTCCCCTGTATCATAGCAGAACCTCCGCCTCTTCCGTCAAGAGCTTTGTTTATCTCTGAAGCTCTCTTTCCGATGTTTTCAGAGGAGCTTGCAATAACATACTTATACCCCGACTTATCACTTCCTGAAAAAGCGGCACATATCCCTTTGCATTTTTTTATCCCCTCGTTCACTATAGCCCTTAAGTCGTTCATATCGCACTTATCATCAAAAACGCACATGTTTCCGTCGCGTTCTTTTAGTCCCTGAAGCTTCAGTGCCATAAGTTCTTTTTTTATTTCGGTCTTAAGCCGTTTTTCTTCATTAAGCTCTGCAGCCAGTCTTTTTACTGCCTCAGACACCTCCGGCTGCTTTGCAGATAACAATGCTGATATTTCGGCTGTGTTTCTGTATCTGGTATTATAGTCCTCAAGAGCATCAAAACCGCACAGCATCTGTATTCTTGTTCCGCCCTTATAGCGTTCGGTATCGAGTATTTTTATAAGACCTATTTCACCGGTACGACTCACATGCGGAGCACAGCAGGCACACGTGTCATATTCGCCTATCGTAACAATACGGACATTTTCTGTAAGCTCAAGCTTGCTTCTGTACGACATCTTTTCAAGCTCATCATCTGTCGGAAACTCTGCAACAACAGGAGTGTTGCTTACAACTACGGTATTGGCTTCAGTCTCTATCATACGTATATCTTCTTCACTCAGCTCATGATCTATGTCAACAGTAACACCGTTGCTTCCTATATGAAAACCGACATTGTTATAACCGAAGCTGCTGTGTATAAGCCCTGATACTATATGCTCTCCTGAATGATTCTGCATGTTTCTGAATCTTCTGTCCCAGTTTATTTTTCCGCAAACAACCGTTCCGTAATCAAACGCCCTGTCAGTAAGATGAATTATTTTTCCATCCTTTTCTCTGACATCCGATACAAAAGAATCATCTATGTAACCTGTATCAGACGACTGACCTCCTCCCTCCGGAAAAAAAGCAGTCATGTCAAGTTCCGTTTCATATAAGTTATCTGTTCTGATGCACGAAACAACAGTTGCTGTAAATTCTTTCAGATATGCGTCTTTGTAATATAGTTTTTCTGTCATTTTTTCTTTACTCCCGGTTATTATTATAGATATACGTTATCCCGGCATATTTATTAATATTGCCTGCACATCCGTTCCCTGCGGGCACTCCGTGCATATCGTTTTATAAAACCAAAGCCGGTTACTGCATCTGTTCCTGTAAGCCTCAGAAAGTACTGTCAACTCTGTATCCTCCGGAGCTCACTGCTCAGGCAGTAATGACCAGCATGAAGGACTATTGAATCAAACGCAGGAACAGCCGCAACCGGCTCTTTTTTAGTTTATGCTTTTTCGTTATGAAAAACTTTTTTTGCATGGATGATACATGATATAGTGCCGGATTTTTTGAAGAGATCTCATTGATGTCCGGTAAGCGGTCTTATGTATCCTTTACAGATCCGCTTTTTTACACGCTGCTTTTTTGTATTTGACGATTATAGAATAAAACTTTTGTTTTCCCGGTGACAGTTCTGTTATTGATCTGCCAACAAGACATGATTGAGATGTATCGGCAATTTTTTTAATGAAGCTTTTACAGGACATTTTTGAACCTGATTTTTGTATAGTAAACAAAAAAATCATTTGTAGTTTACTATCACTAAAATCCCCCTTAAAACCAGGACAATAAAAAATTTTATAAAAATCCCCGCCGAAAACCCGGCTTACCCTATCATAACACTGTGCTTACTTTTTGATTTTTATATAATCAGTAAGCTCGTCTGTAAGAATTTCGAACAGATTAAGAAGTGCAGCTGTATCCTTGTTTATCGAGAAGATAAAGAGAAGTGAAAGGAAAGTATTCCATGTCATAGTTCTCTGCTTCTTTTCGATAGCAAGTATTGTCTGTCTGCTCATTCCTGCAATATCTGCAAGCTCTGCCTGTGTAATACCGAGCTTTGCTCTGAGTACTACGAGATTTTCTGTCATTCTTTCAACCAATAAGTCTTTTGTTTCTTCATTCATAATCAAACACTCCTATCTGATTTTTATACATAGCGTGTATTATGCATAAAACATCTCTGAATTATTATTCTATATTATGAATTATAACATTTTTATTTCAATTTGTCAATACTAAAAAAACAATATGTATATATCAAATTTATTTTGTTTTGATGACATAAAAAACCAAAATCATACCATAAAGTTATTTTTTTAATGACAGTTAAAATCTGATATGTTATATATTTTAATAATTTTTAAGATTTTTTATATATTTAAAAGTTTCTTTTTCTCCCTTTTCTTCAAGCATTTTCAAAAAATTCTCAAGTAATTCTGAAGTATCCGGATCAATAATTCTTCTTTGCTTTCCTCTGATAAAATATTCGTAAGGAGCTGCGTCATAATATTTTTCTTTCATATATATTTTGCTCGCCGCCACTCTGTCACAAAACATTTCTTTTACATACTTTATAGGCATTTTGACCGGTGTGGAAAGTCTTGTTTTACAATCATAGTCTGTCCAGTATTCAAAATGATGCCTGTTTCTTCCCTTATGATGCATCCATGCAAGTGAATAACCGTTTATTTCACGTTCTGCCTCATGCGGAGAACGTGTTCCCTGATAAAAACGACATCCGTTTGTGAACTCACACCAGGAATACTTGGAAAGGTCATGTAAAAGCCCCTGCCATGGTATACCCGCTCTGAAACAGTACACAAGAACCTTGTTTCTGTGTTTTGTTATTGTTAAGAAATGACTCAGTACCTTATTCAAAAAAAATTCACTCCATTCATAAAGCTTCCGTGCTCCCTTGAACTCCCTCTCCGTCAAAGCAGGGAATAAAGCTTTCAGATGCTGTTTCTCCGTCCTGCACAAAAGCATTCTGAACACCCTTCTCTACTGCAAAGTCTATAACGCTTTCGTATTCTTCATTGGTTACTTTCCTGTTCAGCTCAGGAAATTCCTCATATGAACGTACCGGCGTATACTGATTCATAATACTCATAAAAATATTATCGCCATATCTTTCATACAGATATTCTATTATTTCCTTTGACTCTTCAGAATGCTCGGGAAGTATAAGATGCCTTACTATGATCCCTTTTTTCATTATTCCCTTTTCATCAAACTCCGGACTGCCCGTCTGATCAAACATACAGTCCAGAGCTCTCTTTACAGCTTCAGGATAATCAGGTGCGCATGAATAACGCATAGCAGTTTCCCGTCTTATATACTTGAAGTCTGTAAGATATATATCTACTATACCTCTGAGCATATCAAGCGTCTGTGTTTTTTCATATCCGCTGCAGTTATATATGACCGGGATAACAAGACCGTTTTCTCTTGCTTTTAAAACAGCGTTTATCACGGACAAAGTATAGTGAGTCGGCGTAACAAGGTTTATATTATTTGCTCCTTTTTTCTGAAGCTCTATAAAGATTTCAGAAAGTCTCGAATCAGTGATCCTGATGCCTGATTTTCCATCCGATATATGATGATTCTGACAATAAACGCATTTTAAGGGGCAACCGGAAAAGAAAACTGTCCCTGAACCTTCCTCACCGGAAATACATGGTTCTTCCCACATATGAAGAGATGCTCTCCCTACCACAGCATCTGCAGGAACTCCGCAGTATCCGACTCTGTTTATTCTGTCCGCTCCGCACTCACGAGGACAGAGCGTACACGAGCCAAGTTCTTTTTTCAATGCTTTTCACCTTCCTTAATATACTGCCCGAAAAATATTTTTTTATAAACAAAACAAATGTGAATCACATAAAACAGAGCGATTCACATTTATTGTTTTTAATAAAATAAGCTTATATTATTCTATAATTATACCATATTTTCAAGGTCGAATCAAGGCTGATTTTACCTTAAGAATGTATCAGCATACTAAGAAACTATGCCGCCCCTGTCTGTAATTTCATACAAACAAGGGCGGCAATGATCATTAAATCGGAAAAACAAATTTATTCTGCTGTCGGGTCATTGATAACACCTATAAAAATTGGTGTATTGTTATCATCAGATATATAATACATAAAAGGTCTGTCTGCTACAAACTCGATATGCGGATAAGCAGATTCCTGAACAATCTTGATGCTTGTATAAGCAGCAGCCTCACAGCCATCTTGATCTACAGTCAGAACAGCTTCCTGAAGGATTTCTTTTACATAAGGACTAAGTAAATTATTCTGTTCCTTGCCTAAAAGCGTACTAAGATCAGCGGATTTATAGATGCCTTCTGCTCCTATTTTTTTGACTGCATCATCAAGTTTAAGCTTGGATTTGATATTAAGCTCAGGAATCAAAAGATTTGTTATATCATATGTGCGCGCTTTCTTATAGCCTTCAGAAAAAATCTCATGCATAACATCGCTGTCAGACAGTATATCATTTACCGATGTACCTTCATTAGGAAGAACAAAATTCATTCTGTATCCATCATTAAAATCACGGATGTACTTTACATACTTTTCGCTTACAACCGCTGAACCTCTTTCATAATCTGATTTTAAGAAGTCACAGCTTACCTTCTCGCCGTTTTCAAGCGTAAAAAAGCCTGTCTCTGTTTTTTCAAACCGGTTTCTCCACTTTTCTTTGAAGGTTATTGTGTTAAATATTCTTATAAATTCCAGACCGTCTATTTCGATTTCCGGATTTAGTTTTCCTGAAGTATTATCGTAAATCCACTGTCTCATATCTTCAGGAGTTTGCTCCGAAGCAAAATCTTTCATAAAACAAGCGGTATAATAGTTTTCAGCAAGCTTTTTCAGACAGTCTGATGCCGGGACACATTCATCATCGATCCATATAGAATTTGTTATCTTGTTATATGCAGTAAAGTCATCAAAATACAATGATTCAAAAATTCTTCTGTTTACATCCTGAAGTGACTCCTTACTGTCAACCTTGAGTACATTGAGAAGCTCGTCAAGTGTAGCGTTATCTGAACACTCAGCAAGTACCGAGAGTGCCATATATAAGCTTACCGGCGAATATACAGTATTCTCCTCACCGTTCTCATCTACAGTGCCGAGTAAAATATCATCTGTAAACTCCGAAGCAAAGCTGCTGTAAGGTTTTATTTGCTCCTTCTCTGTTACTCTGCTTATCGACATAAGCTCAGGTGCTGCAACACATCCGGAAATCACTGCCGAACCGTTTGTATCATCCTCAAGCAGTCTCTGTTTCATAAACAATACATCAAGCACACCAAGCATTCCGTCATGATTAAAGTCCACAGAAAGCTTTGACATCTCATCTGTCTTATCAGCACAAAGCACTCCGGATATAGTTTTAACAAGATCAGATACGCTTACTTTTCCGTCATTATTGATATCTCCAAGCTCTCTGAAAACATTTCCGTTCTTTTTTGAATAATACTCTGCGTATGTATTGCGGTTCCCTATGAGTACTATGTCAGCTCCGAGACCCTTTCCCTGAATACTTACAAGCTCATCAGGCATCACTATACATTCGAGATTCGGACATCCTAAAGATTTTTCAGTGTTCTCTATGAACATTATGCCGTCAGACAGAACAAGATTTTTCACGTTCTCACTGTTGATTGCTTTTACTCCGCCTATTCTGTACTCGTTAAGTCTCTCCGGTATAACAACCTTTTCGGCTAACGTATCCGATTCATACCTGCATATGTCATATATATGCACATCCGAACCTTTTTCCTTGTCAAAAACATACTTTCCTGAACCACCTAATTCGAAAGTATTTCCATTAACTTTCGTTTGAAGTCCGTATGCTTTTCCTACCGTCTGAGTTTCTGTAAGAAACGTTCCTGACACAAGCACAAAAGAAAGCAAAAGTGATGTTATTTTTTTGATTTTCATAATACGCTCATCCTTTCTGAAAAATAAATCTGTTTATTATTGATTTTTAGGCAGAACCTCTGCCTTGAGTCCCGCATTGTAAAGATCCTCTATCGTAAGCAGAGGTGAAGCACCTTCGATGACCTCCTCAATACTGTACTTGGTTTCGGATTTTAAAACATAGTCGCCTTTATTGATATAATCAAAATAATCATAGCTGTATATTATCACATCGTATACATGGATAACATATGAATCCGGCATAACCACCTTATAGTCATAATCCTCTCCGTGATAAATCTTTTCAGAATATATCATGGATGAAGAGATAGTTCTCTGTATAGAAAAAAGCTTATCAGTATATCCCGGTACAATATGAAGGTTTTTATTGCTTACAGGTACTGTAGTAGAAGGCGGTGTCATTTCATATGGTGGAACAGTTTCATAAACTGTTGTCACAGCTTCTGCAGTTGTACATTCGGGAAAATCATGCTGATTTGTCACACATGCGGTTGTCTGAGGTGCACTTTCTAACGGAAACCGATCTGTCATACAGGGTTTTGTAACATATGATGTCATCAGCGGTAAAGTCACAACAGGTGAATCAGTTGAAGGAACGGTGCTAACCGGATATGTCATATCAGCTACTGTTGTCTCAGGCGAGACTGGCGAACTGGGCAAGACGGTAACACCTGATGATTGAAACTCATTTGGTCGACCGGAAAAGTCTGGCACTGCAGAATGTTTTGTAGTATATTTACCTGTTTCGTCTGTAGTACCGGAATATGTACTACTCTCGGTCACTTCAAAGGTTACGGTATAAGGAGCTGTTGTTTTTTCTGTTATGATCTGTGTCATAGTATTTGTTTTTTCAGGCTCTGATGCTTCAGAATCAGCTGAAGTAACGGCTTCTGTTCCCTCTGTGCTCTCCGTATCCGGTACAGATACAGCGTCAGATCCATAGGTATTCTGTATTTTGTTTGTTTCATGGTTTAAAGCTTCAGAGTATTTTTCACTCTGAGAAGTAGTTTCAGAACCGGTAGCTACATAGATCTCCCGTATATTGTCAGGATCAGGCTCCAACGATGTTGACTTTGTAACAAACACCATAACAGAAACAGGAATTATTATAGCCGTCACTGCTGCAGCTATATTCATTGCCACAGAAAACCCCGTCTTTTTCATCTCTATAACTTCTGTTTTTTCTTGTTTATTTTCAAGTTCTACACTTTTTTTGATCCGTTCAAAATTATCGACTGAAATCAACTTACATTCTTTTTTTATTTGATCCAGAACATTCTTTTCATTCATTTTCAGACTCATCTCCAAACAATCGTGTAAGCTTCTTTATTGCGTTCCGGTACTTCCATCTGACTGTTGCATATGTACTGCCGGTTATTTTCGCTATTTCAGAATGTGAAAAACCGTGCGAATACAACATAACAATCTCACGCTCTTTTTCCCCAAGATTTTCGAGCATTTTATTTATCATATCTACATTTGCTAATTTATCGCTGAAATCATCCGATAAAATATTTTCATCATACTCACATATTTCGTTTTTTCTTTTTATACACTTAAGTGAAAAATTTCTTGCAATAGTCATTATCCATGACTTAGGATTAACTTCTGTATATGTATCTGCGTTCTTCCACACTGCAAGAAAAGTATCGTGTACCACATCGTCTGCATCGGCGTATGATTTTGTATATACAAGTGCCAGACCGAAAACACAATCCTTCATCTCACGATAAAGGAGTTCAAGAGCCTCAGTTTCTCCGCCGCTGATTCGCTTGATCAGCATACCAAGCTCCTTCGTTTCTATTGGTATCACCTCTTTATTTTGAAAGCTTTCATATATATAATCTTTGAGAAGCCCAAAATGTTTGAACTCAAAAGAAAGTTTGTAGCAAAGCACAATTTTATATATGATTATTGTTTACTATATACAATTTTTCTTCAAGAAAATGTAAATAAATCATTTTATAGAATTACATCACTATTAACCGACAAGACAATTATATTATCAATATGCCTTGCACATCCGTTCCCTGCGGTCACTCTGCGCATATCGGCTAATAGTGAACAAAAAATGTTTTTTTGTTCACTATATACCTAAAAAAATCAACCGCAGTTCTTTATGAACAACGGTTGATTTTTTTACTGTCTTACAAGATGCATGCACTCATCCGTAAAGACTATTAACTTTTTTTATCAGCCTGATATGATTTTATTCTTAAGCAGAATCATATCGAGGATTCCAAGACTGCATGAATCATCCATGTCTGCGCTGTATCCGTCAAACACGTCATCAATTCCGTGCAGGTATTTCTGGAACATTATTGCATCGAGTGAATTTGCTGTACCGTCGGAATTAAGGTCACCCTTGATACCGCCTGATGGCAAAGCATCCTTCTTGTCAAACTTTATACGTATATAGCTTACGTTTATCGCTTTATCCTCTGTTCTGAAGTTAAGTGTAAGCTTACCGTCTGTAACTTTAACCTTTCCTTCAACAGATGTATTTCCGCTTATGCTGACATTTGAAGCAACTACGCTTTCATTTTCTGTTCCATAGTTTGCGTAAACAGTAGGATTGTTCGAGCATTTCCATGGATCGCAGAAGCCTATTTCTACATTATATGTTCCGTTCGGAAGTGTAAAGCCATAATCAAGATGTCTCTCTATATTGTTTTCAAACTGATTTTTTGTATAGCGGTTACTGTTAGCCTTATCCTGATTATCTGTAGTGTTGAATTCATTTGCCCATGTGTTTGCTGTATATATTCCCTTGCTCTTCTTTGAGCCTTCATAACGGTCGGTAGGATCATCGATAAGTCCCCATACAGCACCTGTAACCTCATCAGAGCCATAAACCTGTTCTGTCAGGCTGTTAAAGTATCCATACTTATCACTGCCTGTAACAGTTGTAGTATCATGGTCTCCGCAATCCACAAAATACGCTGTTGTGTTGTCAGTATCATAAAGGCTCTTTATAGCCTTCATATATATGAAGTCACATACCTTAGCTGATTCTTTTCCATCGGATGATGAGAAAAATACGTCAACAACAGAACATTCTGCGCCGTTTGCGTTTACAGTTCTTACTGCCGAATTCATAACCTCCGGAGGAATTATAAGCTTAACATCATAAACGCTTTCATCTCCGTCATAGTCAAGCTTTTTATCATAAAGAACAGAGTTTCCGACACGGATCTTTATGGTCTTTCCGTTATCAGTTTTTCTGAATTTTACTGTAAGCTGAGAATACTGAGCAGTTTCATCTACTGCCATAGAATATCCGAAGTATCCGTTACCCTGAGTATATCTGTATGTACTGTCGGATGTTACACTGACTGACTTGTACTCGATCATATTATGAAGCTCATCGTTTTCATACTGTCCGTAGCCAGGCTGTACCGTATCAGTTACTGTATACTTTGCACGCGGAAGTCCTGTATCAATTACAGAATCAGCATTGTTAAAGTACCAGTAGATACCATAACGCTGTTTATACTGTCTGTAGTGCGGTGTGAAAACAAGTGTTCTGTCTGTGCCTTTAAGAGTAAACTTCATAGACGAGCTGTCTTTTACAAGATGTTTTCCGATTTCGGACATAAACATCGATACTGAGCCGTTTTCTTTGTTTACTGTTATGTTTTCTGAACCTGCTATCTTTTCAGACGGGATCGATACCCACATACCTGTTGAGCCTTTTTTCATATCAGTTGTGCCAAGCTCAGCACTCAGAACAACAGGACCGTATGTAAATGCGAAAACCTTACCCTTTGCGTCAGGTAATGTATGTGCCTGTACTTCCTGAGGAAGTGTAAGCTCTACAATGTCTCCGTCGGAGAAGCTGCGCTTAACCTGTGCGTATCCATTTACATCAGTGTATGCAAATCTCTCACCGTTTACTGTTATGATCATGTTTCCTGCTATCCAGTCAGGAATACGGAATCTAAGATCGAGCGAACCTGAACCCTTTACTGTAAAGGATACTTTATCGCCGTCAGGAATACTGCTTTTCTGTGTTATAGTTACATTCTTTTCTTTCCAGTTAAGTACGGAACTCTGATAAAGATTTACAAAGAGAGTGTCATCGCGATGCATATAGGTTGTATCGCCGAGCTTTGTAAAGCTCTCCATTCCGCTTCCTGTACAGCACCAGAAATGATCAAACTCGGAGCTGTATACCTTAAAGTATCCGGTAGCCATAGGCTGGAAATAAGTAGTCATTCCTGTTTCAGGATTCTGAGAAGAAAGAATTGAGTTATAATATGTTCTCTCATAAAAATCCATATACTTTTTATCACCGGTTATTTTGAAAAGCTCACGGCTCAGCTTAAGCATATTGTATGAGTTACAGGTCTCACAGTTACAGTTTGTTCTTTCCTTGTCAAGAATATCATCCATACCGAAGTGTTCCCACTCACTGTTACCGCCTGTTACATATGTATGATGAACTGTAACTACATCCCAGAAATCAGCAGCATATTTAAAATACTGATCTGTTCCGCTTACCTTGTTACCAAGAACCATATATCTCTTCAGCGCACCCATATACTTAGGGATAGTTGTATTTGCATGTCTGCCGTTCAGAGCGTTGGCGCCTACATTAACAACCTTTTTGAACAATGCATCATGATCAAAAAAATGTGCCGCATCTGCATGCTTCTGATTGTTTGTGATTGCATAAAGATCGTATAAACAGTCGTTCATTCCTCCGAACTCTATGCTGAGAACCTTGTCATGAGTCTGTGTGCTCCATTTGCTGCATCTGTTATATGTCCAGTCACCAAGGGAAGATGCTACGTCTTTTGCAGGTGCATATCCTGTTTTATTATATACGTCAACAAGACCGGCAATAAGCTTATGCATGGTGTACCATGGAACCCAGGCTTCGTTGATTATATTGGCCTTTCCGTTTTCAACATTATCAAACTGGAACTCAACGTTGCTCTGACCGTTCTTTGCTGCCGCCCACAAAAATCCCGGCTTGCCTTTTGAATTTTTCTGACATTCCTGCATTCCGTCAACAAGAACTTTTAACTTGCCCATTATCTTGTCTCTGTCCGATGATGAAACGGTCGGATTCTGATACGCCTGTGCCATCGCTGTAAGATAATGACCTATAGCGTGACCGCCGATAAGGGTATTTTCCCAGCCGCCATATCTTTTTGCCCCGTAGGTGTTGAGACCTGCATTGTCACGGAAACCTGCAAGAAGCCTGTTGTTATCAAACGACAACAGATATTTGAGCTCGAGTGAAAAAGCGTTTGTCACATATGCGTCTGTCATTGTAACATCGCTTATTGAAAAGTCGTTTATGTTCTGACTTTCCAATGCATACACCGAGGAGATGTTTTCGTGCGTTGTCATAACTCCACGGTATCCGGTTTCGCAAGTCAGCGAAAAAAGCATAGCTCCCGACAAACAGGCTGAAACTATGCGCTTCATAATTTTTTTGTCCATAACATACAATCCTTTCAAAAAAGTTATTTACGTTCCTAATGAATAAAAACCTTTTTCAGTTAACATTATATACTTTTGTCTCAAAAATGTCAATACAATACGAGAAAATAATATAAAAACATAACAAAATTGTATTTTTTAAAAACACAGAATTGTATCTTGTACTTAAAACATCTAAAAATTAATACCTGTTTTAACACAATAACAGGTAAATTTATTTTATAAAATATCTCATAAAATTTGTTTTAGATAAATTATTGTGATATAATTATGAAAAGGAGGAGCTTAAATCATGAAAACAAAAATATCAATGCTGAGAACAAAAATAATAAACGAATTCAACAAACTCAGCAGGCAGACAACATCAGCACTGAACAACAAAAAAATTGACGCAGATGTTATTCTGGAGTATTCAGAATATTTTTTCATTAAAACAAGAATCTACATATGTTTTTACGACTTTAAAGAATTCATAAACGTAAATGAAAGGGTAATCGACTTCCTTCTGAAAAAAGAAAACGCCTCTGACTATATGACATATATTTTTATGAATGGATTTGTTGGTGACTGCGACCCGAAATCCGTAGAAGGAATAATAAAGCTTATGATTTTTTCATTTAATCACGCAATGTACAAAAAAGGGAAAAGTGACTCGATTATTCCTGTCGAAGTTACTTTTCCCAAACACTGAACAAAAAAATATTTATTTTGTATTTTCTTTTATAAAATCTCTTATATACTTGTTTACAAGCTTTGTTTCCTCATAGAGTTCCGCTGCTGATATACGAAGGGCGCCGTTTCCGAGAATTATAAGCTGTTCAAGTCCATCAGATGTTGCAACCCTCACACGATGTTCCTTGCTGAGATCGTGCGAGGCTTTTTCTATGTACATATCTGCTGTTTCCGCTTCTTTTGTATATATAACACTTATATCTCCGACCTTCTCAACCTCTCTTGTCATTCCCTTTACCTTATAGGCATCAAAAACAACTATAACCTCACATCCGTATACGCCATGATAGTTACACATCGTATTTATCAGCATACTCCTGGCAAGATCAAGGTTATCTGATGCTATTTCCTTCAGCTCTTTCCATGAAAAAATTATATTATAGCCGTCTACCAGAAGATATTCAGGTCCCTTCGGAACAGGACGGCTTTTGTATGTAACCTGCTGTTCCTTAATCTCCTTTTTGGACCTAAAGGGATTTTTTCTTTCTGAAGATATTTTTCCATAAGCTCTCTCAAATATCTCCATCAGTTCCTTTTCGCTTTCTTCACTGCTTCGGTAACTGTTTAAATTTTTCTTTGAAGTATCTTTACGCGGTTCTTCGATTTCTTCTGTATGTTTATCATAGTTCAGTCCCGAAGCTCCAGGAAGATGCATATATTCTCCGACTTCATTCCACTTTACAACAAAGCCTGCACCATGCGAACAAAAAACAGAATCCGCCGAATTTTCAACATCAGCATCACAGTTATAAGCCATTTTTTCTATTACTTCCTCAGGATTGTGACACGGCTCATAGCCTCTGAGTGTACAGCTGAATACGCCTTTTCCTTTTGTATAGCCCATAAGCTCACTATGATAATCTCTGACAGACGCTACAGGAGCCTTTCCGGTTATAACTGCCTGTTCTCCGTTTATCTCGGGTGCTGAAAATGTACAGCTCATCCTTGTCAGATCAGAAATAGCTCTTCCTGCGTGTTCTGACGGTACTTCAAGAATATAATCATAATACGGTTCAAGAAGCACGCTTTCTGCATATCTCAGACCGTTTCTGACTGCACGATACGTTGATTGTCTGAAATCCCCGCCTTCAGTATGCTTAAGGTGTGCCTTTCCTGATACAAGAGTGATCTTCATATCGGTAACCGGAGACCCGGTCAGAACACCTATATGAGTTTTTTCGTTAAGATGAGTCATTATAAGACGCTGCCAGTTTTTATCAAGAATTTCCTCACGACAGTCACAGGCATAAACCATTCCGCTGCCCTGTTCTCCGGGTTCAAGCAGCAGATGAACCTCTGAATAATGTCTGAGCGGCTCATAATGACCTACTCCCTCAACAGGAGCAGATATTGTTTCCTTATAAGCAACGTTTCCGTGTTCAAACTCAACGCTTATATTAAAACGTTCAAGCATAAGTGCTCTGAGGATATCAAGCTGAATCTCACCCATGACCTGCACATGAATTTCTTTTAACTGCTCGTTCCATACAACATGCAGCTTAGGCTCCTCAGCCTCAAGCTTTCTGAAGGCCGAAACTGCCTCATGAATATTAATACCTGCCTGAAAACATGCTCTGTATGTAAGAACAGGCTCAAGTATTGTGGCCTGTGAATCCGGCTCCTCTCCAAGCCCCTGACCTGCATAAGAATCAGCTAATCCTGTAACTGCGCATACCATTCCCTGAAAAGCTTCATCTACAGCCTGAAACTTAGTACCTGAGTATATTCTTATATGGTTTATTTTCTGCTGCATTATCTGTTCCTTGACCTTCAGACTTCCTCCGGTAATCTTCAGATGAGTAAGTCTGTTTCCCTGATCATCTTCAGATATCTTATATACTTTAGCTGAAAAAGCGGACTTCTCCGGAGTTGATACAGTAAAGTGTTCTATAATATCCAAAAACTTATCTACTCCGTCAAGTCTGAGAGCAGAGCCAAAACAGCAAGGAAAAACCTTGCGTTCTTTTATGCATCGTACTATATCCGGAAGATCAACCCGGTTGTTTTCAAGAAATTCCTGCATGATCACTTCATCATGAAAAGCCAGCTCTTCAAAAAACTCTTCAGAATCTTTATCAGCTCCAAAGTCACAGCATCCGTCGCTTAGCTTCTGTTTTATCTCAAGAAGTGTCTTTTCCTTATCAACTCCGGGAAGATCCATCTTGTTTACAAAAATAAAAACAGGGATATTATAACGTTCAAGAAGCTTCCAGAGAGTTCTTGTGTGGTTTTGTATTCCGTCCGAACCGTTTATGACAAGAACCGCATAGTCCAGTATCTGCAGAGTCCTCTCTGTTTCTGCAGAAAAATCCATATGTCCCGGCGTGTCAAGCAAGGTTATCTGAGTATCCTTCATATGAAGAACTGCTTGTTTCGAAAAAATCGTTATTCCTCGTTCCTTTTCAAGAGAATATGTATCAAGAAACGAGTTTTTATGGTCCACCCTTCCAAGCTTCCGTATATCTCCTGAGGTATAGAGCAAACCTTCGGAAAGTGTTGTCTTACCCGAATCAACATGAGCCAGTATACCTACAACAAGTCGTTTCATATCAATACTCCTTCTGATTATATAAAAAGCTCCGGATCCACAACGTTACTGAATCCGGAGCAATAGCTTATATCACAAAGTCAATAAGGATATAATTATTCGTTATCCTCTGAAGCCTCTTCTGCTTCCTCTTCTTCAGTGAGAAGTGCACGCATAGAAAGACTTACACGCTTGTTATCTATATCACATTCTGTGATCTTAACGTCAACTTCCTGACCAACAGAGATAACATCCTTAACATTGTCAACTCTCTGGTTAGCTATCTGTGAGATATGGATAAGACCATCCACACCGTCAATGATGCTTGCAAAAGCACCGAAAGGTGTGATAGAAACAACAGTAGCCTTAACTACATCGCCTACATTGTATGAAGCCTTGAATTTTTCCCATGGGTTGTCTTCAGTCTTCTTGTAGCCAAGAGAGATTCTGCCTGTTTCGCTGTTAAGTTCCTTGATGTATACTTCAAGAACATCGCCGATCTTTACAACTTCTGATGGGTGCTTGATTCTCTTCCATGAAAGTTCAGAAACGTGAACCATACCGTCAATACCGCCAAGATCTACGAAAGCACCGTAGTTTGTGATAGACTTAACTTCACCCTTGTATACTGCGCCTACTTCTGCAGACTCCCAGAACTTCTTCTGAGCTTCTTCTCTGATAACCTTCTGAACAAGCTTGATAGAACCTACAGCTCTTCTGCGCTGTGGAATTACGTCGATAAGCTTGAGAGATACCTGCTGCTTAACAAGCTTCTCGATATCTTCATCACGGCCGAGACCTGTGTGTGAAGCAGGAACAAAAACGCCTACGCCATCAACAAGAACGATAACGCCGCCCTTAACAGCTCTCTGTACTGTACCTTCGAGTACCTTACCTTCTTCCATAGCTTTAACGATATTATCAAAGCCGATCATTTCGTCAACCTTCTTCTTGGAAAGGGTTGCGATACCATCCTGGTCATTGATCTTGATTACAACAAGATCTACTTCTTCGCCAACGCTTACTACATCAGCAGGCTTCTTTGAAGGGTCGTTTGTAAGCTCAGAAAGGCTGATAAAGCCTGTGTGCTTTGTGCCGATATCAACAATTGCCTCAGAATTGTTTACAGCAACAATGATTCCCTTGATCCTTTCACCTGTATGTATTTTCTTGAAGGACTGTTCAAGTGCCTCCGCGAAGTTAATTTCCTCTTCCTGAGTTTTCTGGATTTCGCTCATTTTTTGAATAACCTCCTTAATTATATAAGCCGGTGTGGATGCTCCGGCAGTGATACCTATATCAGTTGCATCCGAAAAATCAATATCATACAGTTCTGATGAATCCTCGATATGATAGGTCATACAGTATTTGCTGCATACGTTATACAGCTTTATTGTATTTGAGCTATGCTTTCCGCCTATAACCAGCATAACGTCTGAACGCTGTGCAAGTTCAATAGCTGCCGTCTGACGCGCAGATGTTGCGTTGCATATGGTCTGAAATATTTCGGTTACTTCCTTAATGGTATCGGGAATAATGTCAAGACATTTATTCCACACTATTATATTATACGTCGTTTGCGCCACAATTGCAACCTTTTTTTCCAAAAAACCAAAGTTTTTTTGAAAAATTGTTTTTAACTCATCCTCATCTGCGAAAACATAGCATTCTCCTGTACAATGTTTTACTATAGCGTCTACCTCCGGATGAGTCTTATCTCCTGCAATAAGTATTATTTTGCCTTGTTCTGACTGTTCACTCACTATCTTGTGAATTCTTGCTACAAAAGGACACGTTGCGTCAATATATTCACTTCCCATACCGGAAAGCTCTTCATAAATATTCTTCCCTACTCCGTGGGATCTGAGAATAAGTCTTTCGTTCTGGCGAAGCTCCGTAAGCTCATTTATTATACGAACTCCCTTGTTCTCAAGATCATTTACAACGCTTTTGTTATGAATAATGGGACCGAATGTCGCAACATTACCGCCTTTTTCTATTTCCTCATATACAAGCTTTATCGCACGATCGACGCCGAAGCAAAAGCCCGCTGATTTAGCTACTTCTATATTCATATCTTTTTCTCCACAAGCTCGGTTATAGACTCCATTATTTTATGTTTAAGCTCCTTAAGCTCTCTTGGTGCCGGAGTATCACTTATTTTCAGTTCTTCAGGACTTATAGGCTTACCATAACGAACTACCATTTTTGTTCTGAACTTTAACTTGCCGTCATATGCTATACCCACAGGAACTACCGGTACACCGGCTCTTGCCGCAATAAGTGCAACACCTGTCTTGCCTCTTCCTACCTTGCCATCCTTCGACCTTGTTCCTTCAGGAAAAATAGCAAGGTTTTTCCCTGATGAGAGCTTATCGATCGCCTTGTCTATTATACCGTTATCTCCCTTGCCTCGTTCAACAGGAAAAGCTCCGAATGCACGTATGAGACAGGAAAAAAACGGGTTCTTAAAAAGTTCTTCTTTTGCCATATATGCACATCTTTTTTTCACCTTCAGTGAAAGAAGAATCGGATCAGCGTAAGAACGATGATTGCAGGCAATCACAAAAGTACCTTCCTTAGGCAGATTTTCTGCTCCCTCAAAAGAAATAGAAAAAATTATTTTAAAAATAAAAATTAAAATCTGACGTAAACCTGTATATAACACTTGTTATCTCTCCTTATTCTCGGTTTCGTTTATTAATTTTTCGATATGTAAGATAACCTGTTCAATAGTCATATCGGTTGTGTCAACAAGCACAGCATCCTCCGCCTGTCTGAGCGGGGAAACCGCTCTGTTCATATCGTTTTCATCTCTTTTGATGATGTCTTCGAGAATATTTTCAAACGTAACTCCTTCTGTACCTTTAAGCTCTGCAAATCTTCTTCTTGCCCTTTCCTCTGCATCAGCAGTGAGAAAAATCTTGAGCTGAGCGTTCGGAAGAACAACAGTACCTATATCTCTTCCATCCATTATTATGTTGTTTTCCAAAGCTATTTTTTTCTGAAGATCAAAAAGGAATGTCCTTACCTCAGGTATAGCTGACACTCCGGAAGCACCCATTGATACTTCAGGTGTACGGATTTTGTCGGATACGTCTATACCGTTTGCTATTACCCTCTGCTGTCCGTCTCTGTGTTCTAGCTTTATATCAAGCTCTGAGAGAAGCTTTATTATTCCGGAGGTATTGTCCGGAGAAACGCCTTTATTAAGAGCATAAAAAGCTACAGCACGATACAGAGCACCCGTATCCACATATATATATCCCTTTTTCACAGCTACCGCCTTTGATATAGAACTTTTTCCCGCTCCTGCAGGACCGTCAATTGCTACATTTATCATTTTTTATTCCTCACTTTTCTTTATAAATTTATTCCGGCCGTATATCCGGTCGAAAAAGCAATCTGCAAATTAAACCCGCCTGTATAACCGTCAACATCCAGCACCTCTCCGGCAAAAAAAAGACCGCTTACAAGCTTTGATTCCATTGTTTTGGGATTTATCTCCTTTACACATACTCCGCCGCTTGTTACAATAGCCTCGTCAATAGGTCTGAAATCCTCTATAGTCATTCTGAAGTTTTTCAGAAGCTTTACAAGTTCAGTTCTCTGAAGCTTTGTTATCTGATTTACAACTGTATCAGCACGTATACCGGAACGGCTTACCACAATAGGAATAAGCTTTGAAGGAAGAAGCTTTACCAGTGAGTTTCTGAATTCCACACCTGCCATCTCAGAAAAATCTCTCTGAATTCTTTTATCAAGCTTTTCTTCAGAAAGTCCCGGTTTAAGATCAAGTGATATGCTGTATCTTCCGGGCACCATTTTTCTTATACGTGAACTCGCTGTCAGAACAAGCGGACCTGTTACTCCGGAAAACGTAAAGGACATTTCGCCTAATTCGCTGAAAACACGTTTGTTTCCGTCATAAAGAGTCAGCGAAATATTTTTAAGAGCAAGTCCTTCGAGTCTTGCACAAAAGCCCTCTGATATTTCAAGAGGAACAAGCGAAGGTACGATATCGGTTATCGTATGTCCTGCCTCTCTGGCTATCTTATAACCATCACCGGTGGAACCGGTAAGCGGATATGACACTCCACCTGTCGCTACAAGAACTGTCTGAGAGTTATAGCGTGCCTTTTCTGTTACTACACCGCAGCAGACGCCATCATCTATAATAACACCGGTGACCCGCTCACGTATTATTTTTACTCCGAGACTATTTACCTTCCGTTCGAGTGCCGAAACAATATCCGCAGCCTTATCGGATACCGGAAAGACTCTGTTTCCTCTCTCAACCTTGAGAGGTACCCCTGATTCTTCAAAAAAATCCATTACATCCTTAGGAGAGAAGTTCGAAAAAGAACTGTAAAGAAAACGATTGTTTACAGGAATGTTATTCATAAGCTCTTCAACATCACAAAAATTTGTAACGTTGCATCTGCCCTTTCCTGTTATACGAAGCTTTTTTCCGAGACGGTCATTTCTTTCAAAAATAACCGTTTTTCTGCCCATTCCTGCAGCAGCACATGCTGCCATCATTCCTGCTGCACCGCCGCCTATAATTATGCAATCATATCCCAAAGACAATACCTTCCTTTTTAAAAAAACTATATTTCGTTTATTATCAGCCGATATGCACGTAGCTAACTTAGTTAGCAGATGTGCAGGCTAAAAATAAATTATAGTGAAAGTCAAATTTGTTTTGACGATCTTTATGGTTATCTGTCAGTTTTTTCATAAACATCATACTCATCCCATAGCCGTTCAAGTGTTTCAAAGTTTTTGTTTATATCTTTTTCTTTTTCAAGACTTACCGCTGCTATAAGAGCATTAATAAGACTCAGCGGAGCCGCAAGCGAATCTGCAAATGAAACTATACCGCTTCCTGCAGTCAGAACATATTTTGCTTTTTCAGCAATAGGAGACTGTCTGCAGTCAGTGACAGCAATAACACTTGCTCCTGAATCAGATGCATAATTCATTGCGATAGTTGTCTGCTTTGAATATCTTGGAAAACTGATACCAATCACAACATCCTTTTCATCTATTCTGAAAAGCTGCTGAAGCAGATCGCTTGTTCCGAGATCATTCAGGAGCTTTACATCATCAAAAATAATACTGAAATAATATCTTAAAAATTCAGCAAGCGCCGAAGCACTTCTTGAAGCTACGATATATATTTTACGGGCCTTAAGAATAATATCAACAGCACCGTAAAATGCTTCACGATCTCCGTTTTCTATTGTCTCACGTATTCTTTCGATATCAAGACTCATTACTTTTTCATAAACATCGTTTTTATCCATCTGACTGCTTGCAAGCTCTATACGTTCTACCGAGGTAAGCTTTGAACGCATTGCCAGCCTTAAGTTTTCCTGAAAATCAGGATAACCGTCAAAACCAAGTTCCATAGCAAATCTTACAACGGTAGACTCGCTTACACCTACAGCCTGGCCAAGAGACAAAGCTGTCATAAAAGAAGCCTTCTGATAATTTTCAAGTATGTAGTCTGCTATTTTTCTGTGCCCCTTTGACATACTGACATATTCAGCTTTGATCGATGCAAAAACATCTTTGATACTCATTCTATTACTTCCCTTTTACAATAAAGTTAATACTCTGTCCATCAGACTCAGCTATAATATCACCTTGCATATCTGTCCTGAATACACGGATATCGTCTTTTAGAAAACGTTCCATTACCGACTCAGAGGGATGATTGTATGAATTTCCGGTTCCGCATGATATTACCGCAAACTCAGGCCTGATAACCTCCAGAAACTCACCGCATGAAGACGTGGAGCTTCCATGATGTCCGACTTTCAGCACATCAATATCTTCAAGCGTTCCTGAACGTAGCATATCCTCCTCACTCTCTGTCTCTGCATCTGCAGTAAAAAGAAATTTATTTTCTTCGTGTACAAACTCCGCAACTATCGAATAGTTATTTATATCTTCATATTCTCCGCAGGGAGCCAGTATTTCAAGAGTTGATTTTCCCAGAGTATAGACATCGCCGGGCATAGTTTCGGTTATTTTTATGTTCATCTGCACTGCTTCTTCAAGTAGCTGAACATAGAAAAAGGATTCGTCAACAATACGCTGCGGAAGCTCCGGAACAACAAGCTCTCCTACACCGAAGTCCCTGATGATATCCGTCAATCCTCCGATATGATCAGTGTGCGGATGAGTCGCTATAATATAATCAAGTCTGTCTATACCCATCGACTTCAGATAAGCAGCAACCTTTTCACTGCTTATCTCTTCACCTGCATCAATCAGAAGGGATTTTTCTTCAGAAACTATCAGGACCGAATCCCCCTGATCCACGTCAATAAAGTGAACAGAAACCTCAGCACTCGTAAAAGCAGGATTCCTGAGCTTCAGGAAAACCATAATCTGTTCATATGATATTATTCCAAACGTATCAAATACTGCCATAATAACAATAACAGCAAACGAAACAATCACAGCTATGATCCTTATTTTTTCTTTCATCTTTTCTTCTTATAAGTTCCGTTTCCTTTGCTTTTTTTATCTGACTGATACTTAGCTGATTTTTCTCTTCCGGAGTTCTCTGTTTTTCTCACAGACTGCTGACGGCCCTTACCTTGTTTCTGATTTTTTGAAGATGAAGAACTGTTTTTAAAGGAAACATCCTCTGACACAAGACACTTAGGAGAATTTCCTATAAGATCTCTCCTGCCTGTTTTCTTCAGAGCTTTTATTACTATTTCTTTGTTTTCCGGTTTAAAATACTGAAGCAAAGCTCTCTGCATAGCTTTTTCTTCAGCTGTTTTCGGTACATATACAGGTTCCATAGTATATGGATCAAGTTCAGTATGAAACATACATGTAGATATTGTACCAGGAGTCGGATAAAAATCCTGCACCTGCTCCGGGCGAATCTTATGCTCCTTGAGAAAAAGCGAAAGCTCTATCGCTTCTTTTAGCGTGCTTCCAGGATGAGAGGACATAAGATAAGGAATAAGATACTGTTCTTTGTTTATTCCCTTTGTTATATCATAGAATTTTTTCTGAAACTCCCTGTACGCCTCAATATGCGGCTTACCCATTTTATCAAGAACAACCGAAGAACAATGCTCCGGAGCAACCTTCAGCTGTCCGCTCACGTGATATTTTATAAGTTCCTTCATAAACTCATCGTTCTCATCTTTTATGAGATAATCATATCTTATTCCGGAACGGATAAAAACTCTCTTTACGCCCTTTATCCTTCTCAGCTTCCTGAGAATGCCAAGGTACTCTGTATGGTCTACCTCAAGTGCTTTGCAGGGCTCAGGAGCAAGACATTTTTTCCCCATACACAGACCTGACTTTATTTGCTTTCTGCAGCTCGGGTTTCTGAAGTTCGCAGTCGGACCGCCGACATCATGTATATAGCCCTTGAATCCGGGCATTTTTGTAAGAAGCTCAGCTTCCTTCAAAACAGACTCTTCACTTCTTTTTGATATTTTTCTGCCCTGATGAAGCGCTATCGAGCAAAAATTACAGTTTCCGAAACACCCTCTGTTATGAGTAATAGAAAACTCTACTTCTTCTATTCCCGGAACACCACCCTCTTTTTCATATGAAGGGTGATAAGCTCTTGCATACGGCAGGCTGTATACATAATCCATTTCTTCTGTTGTAAGAGAATATGCAGGAGGAGTCTGAACAAGCATTTTTTTTCCGTGACGCTGGATTACAGTCTTTCCATATACTTCGTCCTGCTGATCATACTGTATTCTGCACGCCTTGGCATATGCTTTTTTATTTTCACGCACCTGTTCAAAGCTCGGACATTCAGCAGCACCATAAGGAGTATTTATCGGGTCTGTAAGATAGCATATTCCTCTTATATCAGTAAGCTCGTTTATTTTCTTACCTTGCCTGAGTGCGTTAGCTATTTCGACTATCTGATGCTCAGACATCCCGTACATAAGAATATCAGCTCCGCTGTCAACAAGAACAGAAGGTCTCACATCATCATCCCAATAATCATAATGAGCAAATCTTCTTAGTGAAGCTTCCAGTCCTCCTATAGCTATCGGTATATCACCAAATATTTTTCTTATACAATTACAGTATACGGTAACCGCCCTGTCAGGTCTTTTTCCTGCTTTTCCTCCTGCTGTATATGCGTCGTCTGAACGCTTTCTCTTCGCTGCAGTATAATGTGCCACCATTGAATCTATATTTCCGGCAGTTACAAGAAACGCATACTTCGGTACACCAAGCTTTTTAAAGTCCCTTTCGTTTTTCCAGTCGGGCTGAGCGATTATACCTACCTCATATCCCTCTGCTTCAAGTATTCTTGATATAATAGATATTCCGAAACTCGGATGATCAACATAAGAGTCTCCTGTTACCAGAATAAAATCAAGCTGATCTATCCCTCGCTCTTCCATATCCTCTTTGCATACAGGCAAAAATCTGTTCAAGAAAAAACCTCCTGTTATTTGTGAACTCCAAAAATAAATTTGTCGTTTACTGTATTATTCATCTTCACTTTCATCAAATCTTCTCATTCTTCGTTCAGTCCACTGAGACTTTGTCATAAGTATTTTTCTGGGTTTTGAACCTTCGGACGGCCCTATTACTCCAAGCTGTTCAAGCTCATCCATAATACGCGCAGCTCGGGCATATCCAAGCTTGAGCTTTCTCTGAAGTGAGGAAGTAGAAGCCTGTCCCATCTCTATAATAATATCTATAGCTTTTTCAACGAGCTCATCATCACTGTCAATTGCTCCATCCATCTTTCCTGCAGCTTTTTCTCCCTTAGGAACCGGAATGTTCTTTTCAATTTCTTCCATTATTTCGTTACTGTAGTCAACAACAGCGTTATTCTTTATGAAGCTTACAACTGACTCTATCTCCTTTGTAGAACAGAAACATCCCTGAACTCGTATAGGCTTAGGAATACCGGAAGGAAAATAAAGCATATCTCCCTGTCCCAGAAGCTTATCGGCACCTCCCGTATCAAGAATAGTCCTGGAGTCAGTCTGAGACATTACTGACAGAGCTATTCTGCTCGGAATATTTGCTTTGATAAGACCTGTAATTATGTCAACAGTAGGTCTCTGAGTCGCTATGATAAGATGCATACCGGCTGCACGTGCCATCTGTGCAAGGCGGCATATTGCGTCCTCTACTTCATTTGAAGCGGCCATCATAAGATCGGCAAGCTCATCTATAGCTATGACTATCTGAGGAATAGGTTCAACTATCCCACCGCTTTCAGATGCCATTTCGTTATAACCCTTAAGGTCTCTTACGTTGTTATCAGCAAAAAGCTTATATCTGCGAAGCATTTCCTGAACAGCCCAGTTAAGAGCACCGGCCGCCTTTCTCGGATCCGTTACAACAGGTATCAGCAAATGCGGTATTCCATCATATACCTTGAACTCAACTATCTTTGGATCTATCAGAAGAAGTCTTACCTCATCAGGAGTTGCTTTGTAGAGAATACTCATTATTATTGAGTTTGTGCATACGGATTTACCTGATCCTGTCGCTCCCGCTATTATAACATGAGGCATTTTTGCGATATCTCCGATAATCTCCTGACCTGCAATATCACGTCCTACAGCAAACGAAAGCTTACTGCCCGAATTTTTAAAATCATCGCTTTCAAGCATCTCACGCAAAGAAACTGTATCCTTTTTTACGTTAGGAACTTCTATTCCGACAGCTGCTTTTCCCGGAATAGGCGCTTCGATACGAACGCCTGCAGCCGCAAGATTGAGCGCTATGTCATCTGCAAGACCGGTTATCCTCGAAATCTTCACTCCCGGTGAAGGCTGAAGCTCGTATCTTGTTACAGTAGGCCCTCTGTGAACATCAACAAGAGTTGTCTTTACACCAAAGTTTTCAAGAGTCTGAACAAGCTTTATAGCTGTATCCTGCATCTCAACCTGAGCGCTCGCATCATCTGCCGCACTGCTTCCGGGCTTGAGAAAATCAATAGGCGGAAAATTATATTTTTTCTCGGATGTATTATTGAAAGTATCAGGTTTCTTATTCAGATCTATCGGTCGTCTCTGAGGTGATAAAGAATCTTCTGTTTTTTCAGATGTATCAGCCGGAAAATCAGATGTCTTATCACTATCATTTTTATCAGAGCGATATTTTGAGGACATTTCATCAGTTATTATCGGGATATCGATTGTGTTGGTAATTGTTTTTTCAAAAGACAGATCGTTTGTCTTCTCATCAAGAATCTTTGCGAGCTCCTGAGATTTTTTATCCTGTTTTGATTTTTTCTTGAAAATATTTTTTATTTCTTCAAAATTAACCTCTCTCTCAAGCAAAGGAACCGGTTCTTTCTTAGATGAATCCGTATTTTTTTTGTCCTGAATTTTTATTTCAGTGACCTTGGAATTTTTTGCATCTTCAAGCTCATACTTTGAAGTTTCCTTTACCTCTCGTTCGTATCTTCTTGAAACTGAGTCCTCCTTAAACTTGTCCATCTGTTCTTTTCCCCAGTTGTACGGTCTTTTTATATTGTTAAAAAGCTTTTCTACTGACATATTTGAAATAAAAAGAATGATTATAAAGATGGCAAGCAGAATAGTAATCTTTGCACCTACATTTCCTAGTATAGTTACTAACGGAACACCTATCAGTGCGCTCAGAACACCTCCGCTTTCCATATGTATACCATCACTATACAATAGTGCGAGTTTTTCATCAAGGTCTTCACCTGGTATATCACCTATAAAAACTACCTGTATAACCGAGCTTGCCAGAAGCAAAAGTATGCCTCCCTGTATAAATCTCGGAACTATAGCCTCTTTGGTTTTTTCTTTTGAAATAATATATGAGGCATAAAATAAAACAGGAACTGCAATAAAAATTGATATTCCAAACAAACCTCTGACAAAATTATGTAACGCAAGCCAGCCTGCTGTTCCTTCTACTAATGTAACAAGAGTTATCAGCATAGTAACTGCCAACAGTATTATTGACCAAAAATTGCTGTCGTAGGACTCAACCGGTTCCTGAGGCTTTGCTTCAGCGCCTCTTTTTTTCTTTTTATTATTTTCCGGTTTTTTTTCTTTATTATCCGGCATTGATATTCTCCTTTGTATATATATTTATAGTAAATAACGAATTTATCTGATGTTTATTATCGGCCGATATGCACAGGATATCGTAATCAACAGATGTGCACGGCTATAATAATATACTTATTAATTATACCATTTTACATCACACTAAATCAATATTTTTTTAATATATTATAAATGTAATTTTTATTTTTGATATTCAGATTTTTACAAGCTCTATAAATGAATAAAATTTTTTTATTAACAAACAATAATTACGGAGAACATATGGAAACATTGATTAAATACGTTGTGTAGATTGCGTAGAAGTTTCATCAAAAAAATATGTGCAGGAAAGCATAAAATAAAAAGCGAATGCATTAGAGCAGATAATCATGATTTATTCAGCGTTTCCGTATATGTACTTCGAGATAAACATCAAAAATATAAAAAAACGGAGTTGATATCCATGGAGAAGCTTAAAATATACCGTCCACGAATAAACGCTCATACTTTTTCTGACAATGCTCACCCGACAGAGCAGACAGAAGATACAAATGACGTAAAGATCTGGTACAGCGATAATCAATTATAATAAAAATCTGAATAATATCCATATAAACGTCCCTTTAAATCCCTGATAATATACTTTATTTTTAAAAAACAAAGAATTTTAAAGAAAATAAGAGAAACAAGGAGATTAACCTTGTTTTCAAACAAAAAACGGGCAAATTTGAACTATATTGTCCGTTTTTTATTATTGCGGTTCACGTGAACTTATGATATAATCTAATCATCACATAAATGGTTTATGTGATTTAAAAATTAGGTTGTTAGAACGTTTTTAAAGTTTGTATGACTTATGCCAAAACTAAATCTAAGGAGTCTAAAAAATGATAAAAACAATACCGGGTACCACTCTGGAATATTCCGAAAAAGTAAAAACTGAGGCATTTTCTCTTATCTCTCCGATACTTTCAGCAACCGGAGGATTAACCTTGTCTCAGCTTTCAAAGCTCACCGGACTTGGCGGCTCTACCATTCAGAACTGGATAAAACGTGGTTGGGTAGTAAATATTCCGGGAAAAAAGTATTATGAGGTTCAGATAATACGAATCCTTCTTATCAATATGCTGCGCGGAACTATGCAGCTTGAAAACATTGCAGTTCTTATGAATTATATCAATGGTAAGGTTGAAGACACAAGCGATGATATAATTCCGGATATCGATCTTTACAATATTTTCTGCACGATAATCTGTGAACTTGATGAGAAAAAGATTTTTGAATCGGAACCTATACGTAACACAATCAAAGAGATAATCAAACAAAACAACAGTTATGTCAAAGAACAAGAGGACATACTCGAAAACACGCTGTTCATTATGACTCTTGCATATCAATCATCACTAATCAAAGCTCAGCTTGAGCAAGAATATGAACGCCTGGACATAAAAAAATATAAAATATAATTTTTTTAGGGACAAAAGGAAATACAGAGAAAAAACTATTGATGAAGATAAAACGAAAAACATAAAAGAAAGAAAAACACAAAAGAAAGAAAACACAAAAGAAAGAAAACACAAAAGAAAAACAACAAACGAGAAAAACAAATATTAAGCGTTATTTTAAAAGAACAACAGAAAGGCCCGAATAACAACCAGACAACAAACAATATTGACAAAGGAGTTTTTTATGAACAACGAACAGAGGTATGTCAACACAAGACCATCATCAAAAGCTGCAACAAAAATCACTGTAGGAATCATTGCAGCCATCACTGCGGTAATAACCATCGCTTCATCAGTTGCGATAGTGCCTGCCGGAAACACAGGCGTCGTACTTACACTTGGAAAGGTTTCAAACAACATTTTCCAGGAAGGATTTCATCTAAAGGTACCTTTCGTACAGCAGGTTGAAATAATGTCCAATAAGATTCAGGTTTACGAAACAAGTGCAACAGCGGTTTCCAGAGACCTTCAGTCTGTAAGCAGTAATATCGCAGTAAACTATAAGATTTCATACGATTCAAGTGCTGAGATTTATCAGAAAATAGGCAGAGATTATCAGAGTATAATACTTATGCCTGCCGTACAGGAAAGTATGAAATCAGTTACGGCAAAATATACAGCTGAACAGCTTATAACAGAACGTGCTGTTGTAGGTGAAGAAATAAAAACAACTCTTGAAAACAAGGTTTCTGAATACGGAATCATAATAGAAAAATTTAACATCGTAAACTTTGACTTTTCATCAGAATTTAATGCAGCTATAGAAGCAAAGCAGGTTGCCGAACAAAATCTTATCAAAACAAAAACAGAACAGGAACAGGCAATCGTTATAGCTGAAGCTGAAGCCAAAAAGAAAAAGATTGCCGCAGAAGCATCAGCAGCTGCTACTCTTACAGAAGCAAATGCACAGGCTGAAGCAAATACTCTTCTTAACAATTCACTCACCGAGCTTATTATTAAATACAAAGAAGTTAGCAAATGGAACGGTGAACTCCCAAAAGTTATGTCTGATACTTCCTCCCTTATTGATGTTGGAATTTCAGATTGATAAATTATAAAACGAGGTAATATAAAATGCCCGGAAAATGTTACATAACCGGTGCCGGTACACACTATGAACATGATATTTTTTTTCCGTCAGAGAACGATATTGTTATAGCTGCTGACGGAGGATATCTTTTCAACTGCACTCACAACATAAAGACAGACATAATTATTGGTGACTTTGATTCAATGCCTTTAGTTAATAGCCAAAACGAAGAAATAATCAAATTGGATCCGGTAAAAGACGAAACAGATATGCTCTGTGCTATAAACAAAGGCATAGAACGAGGTTTTGAAAACTTTCATATTTTCGGAGGAACAGGCGGCAGAACAGATCATACTATAGCCAATATCCAATGTCTCACATATCTTGCACAAAACAATATGAAGGGATTTATTTACACAGAAAATGAAATAATGACTGTTATTCATAACAGCAGCATATGTTTTGATGCCTCCATGAAAGGATATATTTCCGTGTTCTCACTTGATACCGAAAGCAAAGGAGTAACTGAAACCGGAATGAAGTACAGTATTGATAATTATACTATGAAAAACAACTTCCCTATAGGCGTAAGCAATGAGTTTACGGGCAAAAACAGCAGTATATCGGTCCTTGACGGAACGCTTCTGATTGTTTATCCAAGAGTTTTTAACAATATATAGTTTCACAATAAAATAAGACCAGATACTTTTTTAAAACTGTATCCGGTCTTATTTTGTTGTATCGATCAATATCCATTAATATGAAAATACTTCATAATCTCCGGATAATTCTTGTATGATATATCAAGGTCAACATAGGTGGTACCGCCATTGAGGTTTTCAATATCAAGCCCATCCATCGTACCATGTTCAGAATACTGCCACATTCCGCACTCCATTGCCGGCTCTTTTACTTTGTATCCTGCAAACCATATATCATATACGCCCTTTATACGATCAAACTCAAGATATCTTTCTGAAAAATCGGTATTTGTGTAGAGCATAGAATAATATCCGTTATTCTGTATAGTTTCAAGAAAAGTCAGAACTGTGTCTGTAAGGAGTGTTTTATTATCAGCAAGAGGGTTGTTGTTTAAAGAACGGTATTCGCAGTCATATACAACCGGGTATTCAAGCGCGTATCCGGAAATGATATCAAGACATGCCAACGCCTCAGCTCTTGCATCATCTGTTGATCTTGCCTGTGAAAACCAGTAAACACCACAATTTATTCCAGCTGCTTTTGCATTTGTAATATTTTCATAGAATCTTGGAGCAACTTCAAGTCCTTCTCCTGCTTTTATTATGGCAAACTCTACTCCGGATTCTTTTATCTTCTGCCAGTCTATTTTGCCCTGCCACCTTGAAACATCAATACCGTTCGAAATCTTTTCAAACGATACATTAGCCTGGGGAGTTTCCTGCACAGGAGCCGTTGTAACGACTGGCTGCGGTTCAATTTCGGGCTGCTCCTCTGTGACAGCAGGCTGCTGTGCTTCAAGCCTTTCTCTTTCGATTCTTTCGACTTCAAGTCTTTTTTCTTCTTCTCTTAACCTGGCTTCTTCAGCTTCTCTCGCAAGCTTTTCTTCAGCTTCAAGCTGATTGCGGCGATGAAGCGCAATACGTGAAACATCAGTCATGTCAAACGAATTATTTGAATCGACATCATAAGCTGATGTATATATGCCGGTAAGTATATTTGCAAAACTTGAAGTCTTGTATTCCACACTTTCTTCAAGCTTAACTGTATCGGAAATAATGGGATATACCATATTTTTATCTATTTTTTCATATGTACTCCCTAAAAAAGTAACTGCCGAATAAAAAAACGGCAATAAAAACCTCATATCTACCATAGTTTTTATCCTTTAAAATTTTATATCTGTATATATTGAAAAAATTACACAATATTACGAAAACATTACAACTCAATTATAGCAAAAAAAATAATTGTTGTCAATATTATTAGCAAATAAGTGGGAAAAACCGGTTTCTTGGTGAATTTTCAACGCCTGCTTCCCTATCGCCCTTCACGGCACTTCATTCAGACAGAAACAGGCAAGGGATTATTTTATGATGAATGAATTGCTAAATGAAAATGTATGATAAAAATAAGGATGTAACGTAGCAACGTTACATCCAATTAAAACTGATTATGCTGTCTGATTCAAAGTTTTTGCAAGTTCATCTACTTCTTCTACTGTAAGTTCGCTTACATCTGCAATTTCATCGTAAGAAAGTTTTCCTACACGAAGAAGTGATATAGCAGTTTTTATACTTTTATCCTTTATCCCGAATTATTCACAGAGCGATTAATCTACTGTAAAATTTCACTTTTTAGGTGAAAACAGAAAAAGATTTAAAGCACGTAAATATGTGGCTCAGGAGAAAAATCTTATGCCACTATGAATAATTCAGGATAATTTAAGAAAATTTTCTTTTCATGATAATATCAGTTATTGCATAAACACCTATACCGGTAAATACAATAATAACCCATGTAAGTATTTTATCTGTCGTATCATATATATTTTTAACAATAATCTGAATGTTATTAAAACAAACCTCTTTTGCTTTTTTTATTTTATCATCATTTGAAGCATCTGAACCAAGCAATTCTGTTCCAACTACATTGTAATCCATAGAACTATCATTAAGTGTTGTTACTTTTCCTTTTAATAAGACAGGTGAAGAAAGCTGTTTACTTTCTAAAAAAAGACGTTTATCTGTTTTTATATAAAGATATTTATCAGTTCCGGAAACTCGAACCCAATAGCTAACGATCCTCCCGTAATCCTCCACCGCTTCGCCTGCAAAATAATTTTCGACTTCAAATACAATATAATCTCCGTTAGAATATATTGTACCGTGTTTAATACTTTCAGCTGATTTCAGTTTAAAAAACTCTGTTGTACTTGTTGCTAAAGTAATCATTCCCAAAGCTATAACTCCCAAAGAAACATATTTTACTATTCGTGCCACTTTTGAATAAGAGGATATTTCTGTACTACGAAGAGCCGATTTAAGAAATTTATCCTGCAGGCTATTTGAAAATTCAACATATCCTGCTGTTTCTCCCGGCTTATATAATTCTGTTTTAAAATACGGATAGTCAACAAGTTCGGAAAGTGAATTTTCAATAAGTTCACTTCTGTATAATATAAAATGCGCAATCATATTCGGAAAAAACATTATCGCCAAAGGAGTTACAACATCAAGATCCAGTATAGTAAGTTCAATTGTAAGAATACACATTACAGCCATACTTCCTAAAGTTGATCTGAAAGCTTTATTTTTTTCTCTCTTAAAAAGAAATATATATCCGTCTTTGATCAAAAGTAATATAAACGCAGGCATAAACACTTTTTTTACAATAGTTATATACGAAGATGATATGTAATACATATATATCATTTCCATCACAAAAAACACGCCATAAGAAAATTTGATTTTTTTTCGTATCATCAGATAATAAACGTAATTATCAAATGATGCCTTGTTATCATAATTTGCATTCATAATTTTGTTTTTCCTTTTTATTTTCGTTCATTCATATATAACGAAACTTTGCTTTGAATGGACTTTACATTTACAACATCAATATCCAAGTTTAAAAGCTTATCATCATTTAAAGTCATAAAAGTATTGTCATATTCCATACTATTTGTTTGCAAAGTATAAACTGCATTTTCTGACAAAAAGGTAGATTGAACATTTTCATTCAAAGAACTACAATTAATATTATTTTTGCTATAATATACATTTTCATTTATAATCTTTTCGTTGTCAGTCTTCTTACAACTACTCAAAAAGAGACCTGACACCATAATAGTAATTAATAAAATTCTTTTTTTCTCATATTTACGTTCCTCCATATTTGTTATTGAGCACTTTGAGCGCCCCAGCTTTTCGAAATTTTGAGCAAATTAAATAAAAGAGCAGATGCAAATAATTCGATTATCTTGAGCAAATTATTTGCATCTGCTCCTTTTTTCTGTTATCATAGCATGTGGTGATAAAAAAGATAACAGGACCATCCCGACCAAGAGAGCTGTTATCTCACCATAAAACTCCCCCATAAGGAGAGAACATTATTATGATAACAGTATTTGTCCAAAATTGCAATACCTTTTCTCAAGAAAATTATGATTTTTTAGTTACTAACATTCAATTGAACTCTCTTGAATGTCCATCCTGTGGGCTTCATGGCACTTTTT
>SVNR01000072.1 GCA_015066815.1 Ruminococcus sp. | reverse complement strand
TACTATTAGCCGATCTGCACGGAGATGACGCAGTCATCGGATGTGCAAGGCAATATAAATAAAATAATTATAGTGAAAGTCAAATTTATTTTGACGTTCACTATAAATTATCTTCTGTCTTCGCTGTAATATAACCAATCACCTGAAAACGTTAAAATCAACAGAAAATCCACGACATTTTTTTCGGTGTTTTGTATTGCAAAAAATCTGTTTTTGAGTTATAATTGGTTTGTATGGTTAAAATTTTTATACACTATTTTTAAGATAGGAGAGTTTTTATATGGTAATTCCATGGACAAAGGTCTGGGCTGTCGTTATCACCGGACTTGTTGTTGTTTTTCTGGCACTTATCCTGCTTATACTTTTTGTTGCACTTTTCGGAAAGGTTTTCAGCAGATCAGAAAACAAGAAAAAGGAAGAAGCTGCGGCTGCACCGAAGGTTGAAATCACCAAGAGCCCTGCTCCCGAAGCACTGCCCCTTGCAGCTGACAACGAGGACAACAGTGAAGTAATAGCAGTTATCTCTGCCGCAGTTGCAATGATGGCAGCAAGAGACGGAAAAAAATACGCTGTCAAATCAATAAAGAAAACTGCTGACAGAAGACGTCAGACCGGTTCTGTATGGGCCGCTGCAGGTCAGCGTGAAAACACACGCCCGTTCTGATAAGTTTATTTTTTTTTACGAAAGGATATTTTTATACCATGAGTGAAGTTTTACAAATCTTCGTGGATACGCTGAAGGATCTCGCTCTCACAAGCGGTTTTGCAAGCCTCACATGGCAGAACTGCGTTATGATCATCATCTCCTTCATTTTTATGTATCTTGCGATTGCAAAAAAGTTTGAACCGCTTCTGCTGCTTCCGATATCATTCGGTATGCTTCTTACAAACCTTCCGCTTACAGCTATGTACACACCTGAACTGTTTGCAGACCCGACAAACATTGATTACGGCAAGATCCTTCATGACGGAGGACTTCTTGATATTCTTTATCTCGGAGTAAAACTCCAGCTGTTCCCGCCGCTCATTTTCCTCGGAATAGGAACAATGACAGACTTTGCACCGCTTATATCAAACCCTAAGAGCTTTCTTCTTGGTGCGGCTGCTCAGGCAGGTATCTTCCTCACGTTTATAGGTGCTGCTGCACTTGGTTTTACCGAAGCAGAGGCTGCTTCCATATCAATCATAGGCGGTGCTGACGGACCTACTGCCATATTTGTTTCAAGTAAGCTCCTCGGCGGCGGTGCATCAATATCTACGGGTACTATAGCACTTGCAGCCTATACATATATGGCTCTTGTACCTATCATACAGCCTCCTATAATGAAGCTTCTCACAACTAAAAAAGAACGTCTTGTTGTTATGGAGACACTTCGTCCTGTAAGCCAGACAGAAAAAATAATATTCCCTATAGCTGTTACAATTATTATTGCTCTTCTCATTCCTTCTGCAGCACCTCTTGTAGGTATGCTCATGCTCGGAAACCTTCTCAAGGAAAGCGGCGTATGTGACAGACTTGTAAAGACAGCACAGAACGAGCTTATGAATATCGTCACAATATTCCTCGGAGTATCTGTAGGTGCTACAACAACCGCTGACAAGATAATCACACTCGAGTTTGCCAAGGTTATTATCCTCGGTGTTATAGCTTTTAGTGTAGGTACTGCATCCGGTGTAGTCTTCGGAAAGGTTATGTACAAGGTTACAGGCGGCAAGGTAAATCCGCTCATCGGTTCTGCCGGAGTTTCCGCAGTTCCTATGGCAGCACGTGTTTCTCAGAAGGTAGGCGCTAAAGAAAACCCGACAAACTTCCTTCTTATGCACGCTATGGGACCGAACGTTGCAGGCGTTATCGGTTCTGCAGTTGCCGCAGGTGTTCTTCTCAGTATAGTAAAATAATCATTATAAAAAATGCATCGGCTTTCCGATGCATTTTTTTGTTCACAAAAGCATAAATTTTAAGGAAGCACTGATTAAGTCTGGCGTACATGATGCGCAGTCAGATTTTTCGTCAGACTGTATAAAAACGACGCAGGCATACTGTCGTATGTCAAGGAGTTTTTGTGCCGGATGGCGGAAAATATGCAAGCAGAATGTACGTCAAGTCGAAGACGTGATTTAATCAGTGTTTCCTTAATACTGTTCCCGACATCGAAGCTGAATTTTATCTACGCTCGTATACATGGTAATACTTCAGAAAAACTATTGTTAATTTATCACAAAAATACCCGCAAACCAACACCAAATTTGCACATCTTAAACCTAAAATTTTTTTTAAAGAACCTTTTAAAATTTTTAAAGATATGATATAATAATATTTGAATAAAAAAAAATGACTTATCAGAGGAGTAGTTAATTATGGACGAGATGCAGTTATATACACTATGGACTCAGAAAGCCGTTGAAGATAAAGATCTCACTGAAGAGCTTGCTTCAATAAAAGGCGACTCTGACGCCATAAAAGAGAGATTTTACAGAGATCTCGAATTTGGTACCGGAGGACTCAGAGGAGAGATCGGTGCCGGAACATACAGACTCAACATATATACCATACGCCGTGCAACACAGGGTCTTGCTGACTACGTAAACGGTTCCTGCGAAAACGGAAGCGTTGCAATAGCATATGACAGCCGTATCAAGTCAGATGTTTTCGCTAAGGCTGCTGCCGGTGTACTCGCTGCAAACGGAATAAAGGTTCATATATACAGCGAGCTTATGCCTACACCAATGCTTTCATTTGCTGTACGTGCACTTGGATGCAGTGCAGGTATCGTGGTTACTGCAAGCCATAACCCTGCTAAGTATAACGGATACAAGGTTTACGGTTCTGACGGATGCCAGATCACACTTGATGTAGCAAACACTGTTATAAACAAGATAGGTAACGTTGATATGTTTGAAGGCCCTAAGTTCATCTCCTTTGAAGAAGGACTCAGTTCCGGAATGATAAGCTATATCGACAACTCTGTTATAGAAAAATATTATGAAAACGTACTCAGCCAGGGAATCCACACTGATCTTGTAAAAGACAGCGGTCTCAAGGTTGTCTATACACCTCTTAACGGTACAGGAAACAAGCCGGTAAGAGCTATCCTCGGAAAAATAGGCATCGACAACATAACAGTTGTTCCTGAGCAGGAAAACCCTGACGGAAACTTCACAACCTGTCCGTATCCTAATCCGGAAATAAGAGAAGCACTTGATCTCGGTCTCAAGCTCTCATACGAAGTAAAACCGGATCTCCTTCTTGCTACAGACCCTGATGCTGACCGTGTAGGTATAGCTGTACCATCAGGCGACGAATATATCCTTTTCTCCGGAAACGAAGTAGGAGCTATGCTTCTTGAATATATATGCGAGGAAAGAACAAAGCTTGGTACTATGCCAAAAAATCCTATCGCTGTAAAGACAATAGTTACAACCAAGATAGCTGCAGCTATTGCAGAAAACTACAACGTTCAGATGCTTGACGTGCTTACAGGCTTCAAGTTTATCGGAGAACAGATAGGCTTCCTCGAAGAAAAAGGCGAAGAAAACAGATATATCTCGGCTTTGAAGAAAGCTACGGATATCTTGCCGGCACATACGTAAGAGACAAGGACGCTGTTGTAGCTTCAATGCTTATCTGTGAAATGGCAGCATACTACAGAACATGCGGCATCTCACTCATAGAAGCAAGAGAAAGAATGTACAAAAAATACGGCGTATACAAGCACATGCTCAAGAGCTTCACATGTGAGGGCATAACAGGCATGGAAAGAATGAAGGAGATAATGACTTCTCTCCGTACAAACCCACCTGCCTGCGTAGGCGGACTTTCACTTGTTGAGTTCTCTGACTATGCTGCAAGTGAAACCAAAAATATAAAAACAGGCGAAACTACAGCTATCACACTTCCTAAGTCAGATGTACTTGTTTTCACTCTCGAAAACAATGCAACAATCATCATCAGACCTTCAGGAACAGAGCCAAAGATAAAGGTATACTACACAACTACCGGCAACACACAGGAAGAAGCTACAGCACTCTACGAAAAGCTTGACGGCGACTTCAGAAAAGTTCTCGGTTTCTAAGATTTTACTTACACCCAAAAAACAGATCAGCACCATCGGATGTTGGTCTGTTTTCAGTACTGATTCATAATTATAGTAAACATCAAAACAAATCTGACTTTCGCTATAATCAATTTATTAATATTGCCCAGTACATACTTTCCATGCGATCACTCCGTGCATATCGGCTGATAGTAAAGCAAAAAAATATTTTTTCGTTCACTATATATAAACAAGTATATAAAAACAAACAAGGAGAATAAAAAATGAACTTCAGAAACACAGCAGCAGCTCTTTTTGCCTGCACAGCGATTTTTTCATCATCAGTATTTTCTGTAAGCGCAGCTGAACACACTGTTGCACCGGACACATACGCAAACTTTACTGTCGCAGACTCTGAGGGAAACCTTCTGAGCGATGCATCAATGCAGATACTTGATACAGACGGTAACGTGATAGCCTCATGGGACGGCAACAGCATGTCTTCCTTAAATTCAACCTACGCTGCCGGATCTTCATTCTCGAAACCTGCACAGGATTTACTTGATATTCCGGATGTAGACAACGAAATCATTAATCGTGTCAAGCTCGACAACACAAGTCTCAGTAACACATGTTACTTAAAATACGGCTCTACACATACTGCTGCTTTATACTATAACACTAACGAAGCTGCGTCGCTCACAGTACCTGCAAACAAAATGCTTTTAAACGTTGACAGCAGATTATCACAGAAAACCTCCAAGTTCGGAATCGGTATCGGTCCTGATATAATGGACAAAAAGACATACAGCTGCAACGAGATCATAGGTAAAGAAACCCTTTACGATATGGAGGCGGGTGTTCATAAGACCTACCTTTGTCTTGACTCAAGTGCTGCAAGCGGCGGAAACATAACTATAAGCGATAAACCTGTATCATACATAAAAAAGACTATCAATCTTCATGAAGTAGCTCCTTCTTATTTTAATGCTGACGGAACTACAACAAGACATAATGAAGCATTTAACTTCGGTATTGACGAAGATAAAAAGAAAGCGTTTATGTATATTATCAGCGGTTCTGTTGTAAATGTTGTAGTCCCTGATGAAAACTCTGATGTTACAATATACATTGAAAGCACAACAAACAAATATTCATATGCTACCCACTTCATATCCAACAACGGTACAGGCGGCGGAACCAGTGGTATAACACTTGACTTCTCAAACATCTACAACGCTACACTCAACGCAGTTTCTCTCCCTTCAAGCGGTATAAACCTTGTGAACATTGAACCCGGTGAATATGTTTTCCGTCAGACAAACACAATAAACGGTTATACAAAACCGGAAGATATAAAGTTTACAATCTCTGACACAGACGAACTGCAGTCCTTCAGAATGATAAACAACGCAGCCAAAACAACTACTTCTGCTATTGTAACCACCTCCCCGACAATGCCGGAAACCACAACCGATACTACTAAGCCGTCAACTTCAGCGGCTGTAACAACCACCACCGAAATGCCGGCAACAACATCTGAAGCTGCTGATACAGCATTAACAACTACTTCTGAAACAACTACTACTTCTGAAACAACTACTACTACTTCTGCAACGACCTCAAAGGCAACTGCATCAAATACCGGCAATTGCCCTACCACAGGCGACAAGGGTGTATCCGGTCTGATAGCAGCTATGGCAGTATCAGCTTGTGCTATATTTGTAAACAGAAAATCAAAATAATCCTTAAAACAATCATATTAAAAATGCCGGAAACCAAAAACGTTTCCGGCATTTTATAGTGAACGAAAAAATATTTTTTATTCGCTATTAGCCGATATACACTAAGCTTTTGTAGCGAGCGGATGTACAAAACAATAATATACTCTGAAAAATCATTTTACAAACTTTTTCCCTTAAATTTTCTCAAAAAAAACTTGACTTATTATTATTTCTATGGTACAATATTTATTACAAGTGAATTATCGATAGTACTACTGTCTAAAGAAACTGATGGGCTACTATGTTAATCATAATAGTTTTTTAAAGAGGTGACTAACTGATGAAAAAGGACATCCATCCAAGTTTTGAAAAGGCAACAATCAAGTGCGCTTGTGGTAACGTTATTGAAACACGTTCTACTAAGGGTGATTTGAAGGTTGAAATCTGCTCAAAATGCCACCCATTCTTTACAGGCAAGCAGAAACTTGTTGATACAGGCGGTCGTGTAGACAGATTCAAGAAGCGTTTCAACAAGAACAACTAAGTTCCGGTGGAACACAGGGTGACTTTATCATAGAGTCGCCCTTTTTATTTATCCGAAAGGTTATATTGAACTTATGGGTTACAGAACAATAAAAAAGCTTTACAATACAACCTTTACTGAACGGCGCTCCGAGTTTATATCATACATATGTCCCGTCCACACAAACGAAGAAGCCGTTGAGTTTATAAATGAAATCAAAGCTATGCACCGAAAAGCCACACATAATGTTTACGCATATATTCTCAGAGACAACAACATAACAAGATACTCTGATGACGGAGAACCCCAGGGAACTGCGGGCGTACCTGTTCTCGATATTCTTCAGAAGAACGCTCTCACCGATGTGTGCTGTGTTGTAACAAGATATTTTGGCGGTATACTTCTCGGAGGAGGAGGACTTGTACGTGCTTATTCGACTGCCGCAAAGCTTGCAGTTGACGGTGCTCAGATAATGGACATGTGTGAATGCAGCAGAATGATTATTTCTATGGACTATAACCTCTATAGCAAAGTATCATACTTTCTTCCGCAGTATGAAGTAAAAGAGCTGTCCTCTAAGTTTGAGGACAACGTATCTCTTGAGCTTCTTGTAAAAGAAAACTTCTGCACGCCTCTTAAGGATAAACTTACAGATGTTTCAAACGGAAAAATTGAAATCGATGAAACAGAAAAACTGTTCGAAGATTTTTCCTGACCTTGATTCCGGAGGTTTAAAATATGGCTTTACCTGACGAATATATTTATGGACTGAGGCTCTCAAACGCTATTGAAGATGTATTCAGCTCCTATTCTTCACTCAGAAGACGCGGAACTACGTTTACCTGCCTGTGCCCTTTTCACTCGGAAAAAACACCCTCGTGTACAGTATATCCGGATACGCAGAGCTTTTACTGCTTCGGATGCGGTGCCGGTGGAGATGTTATCACCTTCATAATGAAAATAGAAAACTTAAGCTATATAGAAGCTGTACGTTTTCTCTCTGAACGCGCCGGGATTCCCATGCCTGACAGTAACCTGAGCGATAATTCATCAAAGGTAAAGGCAAAAACATACGAAATAAACCGTGAAACCGCAAAGTTCTATTATAAAAATCTCCTGACTTCACAGGACAAGCGTGGACTTGCTTACTTCAAGGAACGCAGGCTGCTGCCGCAGACCATAAAAAAATACGGACTCGGCTACGCACCTGATAACTGGAATTCCCTCAGGGATCATCTGCGTTCTCTCGGCTTCCGTGACGAAGAAATGATCACTGCCGGTGTTTGCAGATCCTCAAACAACAGCTGCTACGATAACTTCAGAGGAAGAGTTATTTTTCCGATTATAGACCTGCGGGGAAACGTTATCGCTTTCGGCGGCAGAAAGCTTGGTGGTGACGGTCCGAAATACATAAACTCTTCAGATACACCTGTCTTTAAAAAAAGCCGTAATCTCTTTTCGCTTAATCACGCAAAAAATTCTGCTTCAAAAAAGCTTATACTTGCCGAAGGCTATATGGATGTTATTGCGATAAACCAGGCAGGCTTTGAAAACGTGGTCGCTACACTGGGAACTGCACTTACTTCTGAACAGGCAAGGCTTATGTCACAGTACGCCTCAGAGGTCATCATAGCCTATGATTCAGATGCAGCAGGACAGGAAGCAACACAAAAAGCAATCAATCTCCTGTCAGCAGCAGGGCTTAACACAAAAATAATTAAAATGACCGATGCCAAGGATCCCGACGAATTCATAAAAAAATTCGGAAGCACAAGATTCAAGCTTCTGCTTGAGGAATCCGATGATGCAATTGTTTTTGAGCTTGAAAAATGCCGTTATGGCCTTGACCTTACTGCAGAAAGCGACAAGTATACTTTTTTAAAACGGGCGGTAAATATTATTTCCTCCCTTGACGATCCCCTTTTGCGTGATGTTTATATTTCAAAAATATCAAGAGAAGCGGATATAAACACTAATATCCTGCGCGAACAGGTAAACCACAGTGTAAAGAGCCGGAGCAGCATAAAGAAAAAACGTGAGTGGATGTCAATAGAACAAAGCATAAACGGAAAAGACGAGCTCAATCCCGAGGCTGCTAAGTACTCTGCTCAGAACAAAGCCGAAGAGTTCATTATTTTATACACAATAAAAAATCCTGATAAACTTGAAAAAATATTACAGGATATTTCATCAGACGAATTTGTAACAAGCTTTAATAAAAAAGTTTTTTCAGCTATTACTGAAGCTATTTCTTCTTCGTCTGTTTTTTCCCTGTCACTGCTCTCCGAAAAATTTTCAAGTGCCGAAATGGGTAAAATAAGCGGAATAGAAGCAAAAAACCGGGAAATAACTATATCAGATAAAACTCTGTCCGACTGTATTGACGTTTTAAAGAATTTTAAGAAGAGTTTTGTATATACTAAAGAAACAGATTTGTCTGACGACGATCTGAGAACAATACAAATGCAGATGCAAAACAAAAAATAGGAGGAAATTTTTATGGCAAGTGAAAAAAAGACTCTCGAAACCTTACTTGAACAGGGCAAATCAACAGGCAAACTGACAACCAAAGAAATCACCGATGTTCTTGAGGAAACAGACTTTGATGTTGATCAGATGGACTCCTTTTATGAGACATGTGCCAGCCTCAATATTGAGATTGTAGAAGATTTTTCTCCTGATACCGATCTCAGAATAGGTCTTGACTCCGGACTTAACGATGATCTTGAAATAGCTCTTTCTACAGAAGGAATCGCTATCGATGATCCTGTAAAGATCTATCTCAAGGAAATAGGACGAGTTCCCCTTCTCTCTGCTGAAGAAGAAATCGAGCTTGCAGAAAGAATGGCCAAGGGAGATCCTTATGCAAGAAAACGTCTTTCAGAAGCAAATCTTCGTCTTGTTGTAAGTATTGCAAAGCGTTACGGCGGACGTGGAATGCAGTTCCTTGATCTTATCCAGGAAGGAAATCTCGGACTTATAAAAGCAGTTGAGAAGTTTGACCATACAAAAGGCTTCAAGTTCTCCACATATGCTACATGGTGGATAAGACAAGCTATCACAAGAGCCATAGCAGATCAGGCAAGAACAATCAGAATCCCGGTTCATATGGTTGAAACCATAACTAAGGTAAAGAAGATCTCAAGCCAGCTTCTCCATGAGAACGGCCATGATCCGACGGCTGAAGAAATAGCACAGAAGCTCGAAATGCCTGTAGAAAGAGTACGTGAGATAATGCGTATAGCACAGGATCCTGTTTCTCT
>SVNR01000008.1 GCA_015066815.1 Ruminococcus sp. | reverse complement strand
TTACAGAAAAAGAAGTATTTGAAGCTATGGACGAATTCGGATATACGAATAAAGATGAAGTAAAAAGCTGGTATGATGGTTTTATTATAGGTGATGAACAGGATATATATAATCCATGGTCAATAATCAATTTCCTTGATAAAGGAGTCTTAAAACCATACTGGTCAAACACAAGTTCAAACGGTTTAGCAGGCAAACTGATAATGCAGGGAGAAAAAGAAGTAAAGTCAGATTTTGAAGATCTTCTCAACGGAAAAACAATAACGAAAAGACTTGATGAAGATATAGTTTTTTCACAGCTTGACGAAGATATAAATGCTGTGTGGAGTCTTTTGTCAGCATCAGGCTATCTTAAAATAAGAGCCGTAAACCTTGATATATACGAGCTTGAAATAGTAAACCATGAAGTAATGCTGATGTTTAATAACATGGTAAACAGATGGTTTACATCCAAACCTGTAAAATACAACGATCTTATAAAAACACTCCTTAACGGAGAGATAGAAGACCTGAACGAATACATGAA
Organism: Ruminococcus sp.; assembly: GCA_015066815.1. Lineage (GTDB taxonomy): Bacteria > Bacillota > Clostridia > Oscillospirales > Ruminococcaceae > HUN007. Next base: position 62,697 of record SVNR01000008.1, on the reverse strand, counting down.
TGACCTCACAATATCGATAATAAGCTCATTTGACACCGGAAAAGATACAAATGAAAAGCAACTGCCTGAAAGATTTTATCATGGATTTGTACTGGGACTTCTTGTAGAGCTTCGTGACAGATATGTTCTGCAGTCAAACAGAGAGAGCGGAGCAGGTCGTTATGACATAATGCTTATTCCGAAAAATATAAAAGAAGATAATGCACTTATAATAGAGTTCAAAGTGATAAGACGAAACAGAGGAGAAAAGGGTCTTGAAGATACGTTAAAAAATGCCCTTGAACAGATAGAACAAAAACAGTACAGCCGTTTTCTTACAGACCTCGGAGTGCCGGATGATCACATCTTAAAGTACGGCTTTGCGTTTGAAGGAAAAGAAGTTATTGTGGGGCTAAAAACAACAAGTCATGAATAAAAGAGAGGATGAGAGGTCGTGGCACAAAAAATAGCAATAGGAAGACAAAGTTTTGATAAGCTTATAAAATCAAACAACTTCTATATTGATAAGACATTGTTCATAAAAGACTGGTGGGAAAATGATGACGATGTGACCCTGATAACCCGTCCGAGAAGATTCGGAAAAACGCTCAACATGGATATGATAAACTGTTTTTTCAGCAACAAATACGCAGGCAGATCCGATCTTTTTGAAAATCTTGAAATATGGAAATACGAAAAATACAGAGAGCTACAGGGAAAATATCCTGTTATATTTTTAAGCTTTGCAGGGATAAAAGAAAAAACATATAAAAAATCTGTTTTGTCACTTGCTAAAAAAATACGTGAATTGTATCTTGAAATGAAATATATTATCAAATCACCTGGATTTGATGAAATAGAAAAAGAAGATTATTTTGATTATATTAAAGAAATAACAGAAGATAATATTTCAGATTCATTAAATGTGTTATGTCGCTATATGAACAAATATTTTGAGAAAAAAGTAATAATTCTTCTTGACGAATATGACACACCGCTTCAGGAGGCGTATATAAACGGATACTGGAATGAAATGTCCGGACTTATAAGAAGTCTTTTCAATAATACATTCAAAACAAATATTTATCTTGATCGTGCAATACTTACCGGAATAACAAGAGTAAGTAAAGAATCAATGTTTTCAGATCTTAATAATCTAAAAGTGGCATCTGTTAGCAGTAATACTTATAGTAAATATTTCGGATTTACTGAAGATGAAGTATTTGAAGCTATGGACGAATTCGGATATACGAATAAAGATGAAGTAAAAAGCTGGTATGATGGTTTTACTATAGGTAATGAAGAGGATATATATAATCCGTGGTCAATAATAAATTTCCTCGATGAAGGAGTCTTAAAACCTTACTGGTCAAATACAAGCTCAAACGGTTTAGCAGGCAAACTGATAATGCAGGGAGAAAAAGAAGTAAAATCAGATTTTGAAGATCTTCTCAACGGAAAAACAATAAAGAAAAGACTCGACGAAGATATAGTTTTTTCACAGCTTGATGAAGATATAAACGCTGTCTGGAGCCTTTTGTCAGCATCGGGTTATCTGAAAATAAAGTCAAGATCCCTTGACATATATGAACTTGAAATAGTAAACTTTGAAGTGATGCATATGTTCAATCATATGGTTAGCAGATGGTTTACATCAAAGCCTGTAAAATACAACGATCTTATAAAAACACTCCTTAACGGAGAGATAGAAGACCTGAACGAATACATGAATGACCTCACAATATCGATAATAAGCTCATTTGACACCGGAAAAGATACAAATGAAAAGCAGTTACCCGAAAGATTTTATCATGGATTTGTACTGGGACTTCTTGTAGAGCTTCGTGACAGATATGTTCTGCAGTCAAACAGAGAGAGCGGAGCAGGTCGTTATGACATAATGCTTATTCCTAAAAATATAAAAGAAGATAATGCACTTATAATAGAGTTCAAAGTGATAAAACGAAACAGAGGAGAAAAGGGGCTTGAAGATACGTTAAAAAACGCCCTTGAACAGATAGAACAAAAACAGTACAGCCGTTTTCTTACAGACCTCGGAGTACCGGAGGAGCATATCTTAAAGTACGGCTTTGCGTTTGAAGGAAAAGAAGTGCTTGTGGGGCTTAAAACAACAACTTGATAAGATTAAAAAAGTGGCACCGGAAGCAGAGTCAGGTTTATTTGGATGAAACAAATATCCTGTGCCTGTTTTTACAGAGTGTCGCTTTATAGTATATTCAGAGTCGAGATTCTCAAAAAACAGAAAGCGGGGTAAAAAAATGAAATTCATTCACATAGCTGATCTTCATATCGGAAGAAAGATGGGGGATATATCTTTACTCGAAGACCAGCGTTATGCACTTTCTCAGGTAGTTAGCATAGCGAAGGAAAATGATGCGGAGGCTGTTCTGATAGCAGGAGATGTCTATAATAACTCTTCGCCGAGTGCTGAAGCAATGACGGTCTTTGATGAATTTTTAACAGCATTAGTAAATGAAAAAATAAAGGTGTTTCTCATAAGCGGAAATCATGACAGTAATGAGCGTATATCATATTTTTCGTCGATCGTAAAACATGCCGGTGTGTATGCTACGGAAAAGTTTGAAGGAATGCTTCAGTGTATCAGGTTAAAAGATAAATACGGAGAGATCATGATACACATGATGCCCTTTATAAAGCCTGCAAATGTGCGTGGATTTTTTACAGATAAGAGTATATCGACCTATGAACAGGCAGTAAGTGCAGTAATAGAAAACTCCGAAGTTGATAAAAGCAAAAGAAATATTCTTATATGTCATCAGTTTATAACAGGCGCTCAGATATGTGAATCTGAGGAATTTGCAGTCGGAGGACTTGATAATATTGATGCATCTGTGTTTGATGATTTTGATTATGTAGCACTCGGACATATTCACAGACCTCAGAAAATATCAAGGGAAACTCTGAGATACAGCGGTTCGCTTTTTAAGTATTCTTTTTCGGAAGTCAGTCATAAAAAGAGTGTAACACTGATAGATGTCGGTGAAAAGGGAGATATAAAGATCGATACGGTTCCTTTAAAATATCTCCATGATGTAAGAGAAATAAAAGGGCTTCTGAATGATATAATGAAAATGCCGTATTCGGAAGATTATGTAAGAGTAATTGTAAATGATGAAATTGTTCCGCCGGACGCACGTGTAAGTATATCAACTGTATTTCCTAATATGATAAAATTTTCTATTGAAAATTCCAAAACTAATTTTAATATGGACGTAAATGTAACAGAGAATATAGAAAACAAATCAGTAGAGCAGCTGTTCCTGGATTTTTATAAGATGCAGAATAATGATGTTGAGCCGCCGTCGGAGCATTTTGATATTTTAAGGAATATAATGAAGGGACTGGAGGGGAAAAATATATGAAACCGCTCAGATTAGAGATATCTGCATTTGGTCCGTATGCAGGAAAAACAGTTATTGACTTTGAAAAAATGGGGGAAAACGGACTTTTTCTTGTTACGGGCGATACCGGTGCCGGAAAGACAACTGTTTTTGATGCTATAAGTTTTGCGCTTTACGGAGAAGCTTCCGGCGGAAAGGAAAGACGACTTTCAAAATCATTCCGTTCTGATTATGCGTCACCGGACACTCCCACATATGTAGAATACATATTTATTCATAAAAATCAAAAATATAGTGTAACACGTTATCCGGAATATGAACGCCAGAAAAAACGCGGAGAGGGTACTACACAGCAAGGTGCTCAGGCTGAGTTCTATAATTTTCAGACACAGGAAAGAGCAGTTAAGATCGATGAAGTAGATGAAAAAGTACGTGAACTGATAGGTCTTAACAGAAACCAGTTTGCACAGACTGTTATGATAGCGCAGGGTGATTTCCTTAAAATACTGAATACCAAAAGCGATGACAGAAAAAAACTGTTTCAGAAATTATTCAATACAGGTATTTTTGCGGATATCCAGGCAGAACTTAAGCTTATAAATTCAAAAGCAGAAATTGATGTAAAAGAATGCAATAGTAAAATAACCGATTGTTTCCAGCGTGTACAAGTTTCCGAAAAATTTGAAAAGAGCATTCAGATGAAGGAATACGGTGATGATGCAGCAAATCTTGACTACTATATTCCACTGCTGCGTGAGCTTATGGAGTATCAGAAAAATCAGCGGTCTGAAGTTTCATTGAAACTCGAAGATGTTTCAAAAAAGTATGAAAAAATCCTGAAGATTATTTCAGAAGGCAAGCTTATTAACAAAGACTTTGATGAATATGATGCTGCAAAATTAAAGAAAGAAAGTATTGAAAAGCAAAAAAGTGATATAGAAAAGCTGTCTGTAAAAATCTCATATGCAAAGAAGGCTATGGAACTTGATCCGGACGAAGCAATCGTAAAATCAAAAACTGAAGAACTTAAAAGCAAGGAAGAAAACTATATAAAAGCAAAAGCTTGTGCGGAAAAATTATCATCTATAGAAGATGCTGAAAAACAAAAATTCGAAAAAGCAAAATCAGAATATCAGACTCTTAATCAAAAGGAAGCTTTGATAAATTCTTTAAAAGAGGTTTTACCTGTTGTAAGGAATTTTGCCGGTCTTAAGAAGGAGTTTTCTGATCTGAGAATCAAGCTTGAAAAAGCACTTAAAGAAAGCCGGAACAAAGATGAGCTATATTCTCAGGTAAAGCAGAATTTTTTTGCAAGTCAGTTTGGTATAATAGCATCCGGGTTAGAGGACGGAAAACCATGTCCGATATGCGGTTCAAAAGAACATCCTGTCATAGCGCCTATGGTTGAAAATTCGGCAACCCAGCAGGACATGCAGAAAGCAGAACTTGAAAAAAACAAAGCGCAGAAAAACCTTGAAAAAGCACAAAGCGAATTTTCAAAGTGTGAGCTGAATATAAAAAACGCCGAAGAGATACTAAAGAGTAAAAGGCTCTCAGCTGACGCGGGCGAAAAAGAAATACAAGAGCAGATACAAAAACTCGAAGATGAAGCAGTAAAAATCAAAGCCGGATACGAAACAGCGGAAAAAAGATTCAAAGACTTTAATTCAAAACTTGAGGCAAACAAGGCTTATGCCCGTTCAAACAAAGAAGTTGTTGAAGAATTAAAAGTACAGATACAGCTTCTGGAAAAAGATTTTGAAGTTAAGCTTAAGTCAAAAGGCTTTGAAGTTAAAGAACAGTATGTATCTGCAAAAATGGATACAAAAGTACTTGAAAGAGCTGAGATCACCCTGAACCAGTATTATCAGAATACCAAAAGCATATCAGACAAGCTTGAAGATTTTCGTAAACGTACAGAGAACAAATCAAGAATCGATATAGACAAACTTGAAAAACAGCGTTCTGAGCTGGCACAAATGAAAGAAAGCTTTAACAATGCATACAGCAAATACGAATTTGATCTTAAAATAAACGAACAAAGTCTTACTGAACTTGAATCATTCAGAAAAAGAAAGAAAAAACTCGTTGATTACTGGGCTGTTACAAATGATATGTACAAAGCTATGGCCGGACAGCTTACTCAGAAAGTAAAAATATCTTTTGAAACATATGTTCAGCAATATTATTTCAAACAAGTCGTATCTGCTGCAAATAAAAGACTTACTGTACTTACAGGCGGAGAGTTTGTTTTGCGCTGTAAAGAAGAGGCTAAAAATATGCGAAGTCATTCGGGACTCGATCTTGATGTGTTTGATCGTTCTACAGGTCTGTGGCGTGATGTATCAACACTTTCGGGCGGTGAATCATTTATGGCATCGCTTGCACTTGCTCTCGGTATGTCTGATGTTGTTCAGTCAAGAAGCGGCGGAATAAGACTTGACTCCATGTTTATAGATGAAGGTTTCGGTACACTCGATGAAAGCACACTCAGATGTGCTCTGAATGTACTGAACTCACTTGCAGATGATGGAAACCGTCTTATAGGTGTGATTTCTCATGTAGCTGAATTAAAAGAAAAAATCGAAAGAAAAATAATAATCAGAAAAAGCATTCATGGTTCAAAAATAGAGATAGAATAGATGAAACAAAACTTTTTCAGAGTGTTTTTAAGCTGATTAAAAAATATTAAAAAAAATCAATGCCGTAACGTATAGTTTTAGTCATTGATTTTTTTTGTGTGTTATGCTACAATTTAATCATACAAACAACAGCAGGAGGGGACTTATATGGCAAAGAAAACTGCTCATCCGAAAGATATAGCCGGCTATATTATTGCAGGGATCAGCTCTGTATTGTTAGGCATAGGAGCCTTGTTCGGACTAAACAATAATAACGTCCCGGTTGAAGATACAGGGAGCTCGTCACAAATATCATCCGGTCATAAAGAGAGTTTTGATATCGGAAGTGTACCTGCGTATAACGGCGAGCCATATGTTGAGGTAAACAACAATGTTCCTTTTTTCAAGGATATGCACTATACAGAAGAGGTTTTTGAAACATACAGCGGACTTGATAAGCTTGGCAGATGCGGTCCGGCTTTTGTAAATATCTGTGAAGATGTTCTTCCGATATCCGAACGAGAAAAGATAGGTACCGTAAAGCCGTCGGGATGGCAGATGTCAAAATACGATATCATAGAGGGAAAATATCTCTATAACAGATGTCATCTTATCGGGTTTCAGCTTGCCGGAGAAAACGCCAACAGCAACAATCTCATAACAGGAACACGTTATCTCAATATAGAAGGAATGCTCCCTTTTGAAAATAAGGTATATGATTATGTAAGTGGTACTGATAAACACGTTCTGTACAGAGTTACTCCGATTTTTGAGGAGCAAAACCTTGTTGCTTCAGGAGTTCTTATGGAGGCGTCTTCGGTAGAAGACAGAGGAACAAGCTTCCGGTTCAATGTTTTTTGCTACAATGTTCAGCCGGGAATTATTATAGATTATCTTACAGGAGAAAGTAAAACAGACGATTCATATCAGACACCTGATTCTTCCTCCAAAAAAACATATATTCTTAATACCAACACCAAAAAAATTCATTTGCCTGACTGTAAAAGCGCGAAGAAAACAGAAACCGCCAATAAACAAAAATATACCGGAACAAAAGAAGAGCTTGTGTCGCAAGGATATGATGAATGCCGTATTTGCTGTCCGTAGTAACATGAGATTATTGATTTAGCAAAAAAACAAATTTGACGTTCACTAAAAAAACAACAAACGCATCTGAAATTATTTTCAGAATGTGCTTGTTGTTTTTTTAGTGTTTACTATCAGACGATATGCACTAAGCTTTCGCAGTCAGTCTATGTGCAAGAGGTATAAATAAATTTATTATAGGTAACTATAAAAAAACTTTGCGATCATTATAAAAAAATTGACCGGAAGGGGGGGCTGAACGTGTTATAAGTGAAAGGGGGAGGATACGATGAAAGAATCATCAACACGGCCGGTTGATGAAATCACGGAAATAGTACAGACCTATGGTGATATGCTGTTCCGCTTATGCCTTGTTATGCTGAAAAATCCAAGTGACGCTGAAGATGTTGTACAGGAAACGATGCTCAGGTATATGCAGAAGTCGCCTGTGTTCAGAGACAGTGAACATAAAAAAGCCTGGCTTATTACTGTTGCTTCAAATAAGTGCAAGGATATATTACGCTATAAGCGGCTTCGTCCTCAGATGGATCTGGAGCATATAAGAGATATCGCTGAGGATACAGACGACAGCGGAATTATAGAAATACTTATGGAGCTGCCGGAAAAATATAAGATAGTTCTTATGCTTTATTACGTAGAAGAATACTCTGTGAACGACATAGCCGGGATAATAAACAGGACAACGTCGGCGGTAAAAATGAGACTGCAGAAAGGCAGAAAGCTACTGGCGGAAAAATACAGAGAGGAGTGTCTGTAAATGGATTTTGAAAGGCTCAGAAGTCTGAAAAACATAAGAATGTCAGATGAAACGAAAAATCGTATCATCTGTAACTGTGAACGTGAAATCAAAACAACGGAGGAATGTAGAATGAAAAGAAAGTTTAAAAAGCTTCCCGCTCTTATCGCAGCTATAGCTGTTTGCTCCTGCACATCTGTTGCTGTTCTTGCGTCAAACGGCAAGCTTGAAGGTTTTTTTGAAGATATAAAAAGATGGGACGGCGCAGTAACAGGAACCAGATACAATCAGGCAGATGATGAAATAGATGTTACTGCAAAAACAGATGAAAACGAGCTTCGTGTATCAGCAAGGATTATAACTCTGGATTCACCGCCGTACTTTGGTTTAGATGAATACAGCATAAAAAGCTACCGAATCTTAGACAAGGATAGCAAAGTGGTGAAAAAAGGAGAGGTTGCAGAAAAAAAAGCACCTGATAAAGACGAAGTACAGTTCAGAATAGATATCAGCGAGCTTGAAAGCGGAAGCTATACTCTGGAAATAAGTTCGTTTATCGGTTATAAGAAAGCTGATCAGCCGCTTGATATAAACGGAACATGGAAATGCAGTTTTGAATACTGATATTTTTGGCTGATCGAAAAAAACAAACACCTCGCAAAACCATATCCGGCTTGCCGGACTAAGGTTTGCGGGGTGTTTTTTACTAAAGTTTGTGCAGGCTATCAGTATGAGGCTTTTTCAAAAGGATAAACAACGCCCCATTCTTTTCTGAGATTATCCATTATTTCCATAACTCTTATGGTTTCTGAATGAGGCATATATATAGTCTCTGTTTTTCCGTTTCTGATCGCGTCTATAGCAGCTTTTACCTCGTACTCGTATCCTGAAATCTGTTTTGGTGTTTCGTAGTGTGTTATGGTGTTATCGTTGAGAATTACACGGATGCCTTCACAATTATTGATATTGCAGAATTCTATTCTGCCCTTGGTGCCATAGATCACACCAAGCTTGTCAGTTTCTGCAGCGGCGTTGCTGTGAAGAACAGCAAGCTTTCCGTCAGAAAAAGTAATAACAATACTGTTTGTTATATCAACACCGTATATGTTTTTTACACAGGTTGAGCTTATATCAGCTATATCATTTCCGAATGCCATCAGTGCAAAGTTTATAGGATATATCCCAAGATCCAGAAGCGCTCCTCCTGCAAGCTCCGGTTTTTGTACACGTTCTTTTTCACTCAGCTCATATCCGAGATTTGCAGTGAGTGATGAGATTTTACCGATTACGCCTGATTCGATAATTTCGTTCAGTACAAAACGCATAGGCATAAACCTTGTCCATATCGCTTCGCAGATAAAAAGCTTTTTTTCTTTTGCAAAAGAGAGAACTTTTCCGGCCTGAACGGCGTTTGCAGTAAAGGCTTTTTCACACAGGACATTTTTATTGTTTTCAATACAAAGCATGCAGTCTTCAAAGTGACGTGAATGAGGGGTTGCGATATATACAAGATCGATATTACTGTCCCTTACGAGTGCTTCATAGCTGTCATAATAAACCGGGATATTCCATTTTTCCGCAAAGCTTACAGCTTTTTCTTTTGTCCTTGATGCAACTGCATAAAGCTCTGCATCTTTCATCTGACTTATTGTATACGCCATTTTGCCGGCAATACTTCCTGAACCCAATATACCTATGTTCATAGAAAACAACCTCCGTAATTATAGTGACCGTAAAAAACATTTTTCCTTAATGTCTCAATAAATGAAGTGTACCATATCAGAGGATATTTGTCAATTGAATAATATGTAGTTTCAATAAAGAAAAGCTTGATATTTTTCATAAAATATAGTATGATAAAAAAGTGTTTTGTCGTAACATCAAAAAAAATTTTTAAGGAGAAAAAAATATTATGAACAGAATAAACTTCGGAGCCAAGCCTTTTATGTATCCTATGCCTGTACTTATTGTCGGAACCTATGATGAGAACGGTGTTCCGGACGCTATGAATGCTGCATGGGGGACTATCACGGATATTAACGAAATATCTATCAGTATGTCTGAGCATAAAACAACAGAGAACTTTGCAAAAACAGGAGCTTTTACAGTAAGTATCGGTACTGAAGATACAGTTGTAGCCTGTGATTATGTAGGAGTGGTATCTGCATCAGATGTACCTGACAAATTTGAAAGAGCAGGCTTTCATGCAACTAAGAGTGAGTTTGTAAATGCACCCTTGATAGATGAGCTCCCCATGGCACTCGAATGCAGAGTTAAAAGCTTTGAGGACGGTATTCTTATCGGTGAGATAGTGAACGTTAATGCTGACGAGAGTATTATGACAAACGGAAAAATCGATATAAAAAAGCTGAAGCCACTCACATATGACCCTGTAAACCGTGATTATATAGGTCTTGGAGAAAAAGTCGGCAATGCCTTTGAGGATGGGCTGAAGCTCAGATAAAGCCACATAGAAGCTTTTTTCAGGAGACGTGGATGAAGATAACAATAACTGAATATTATCTTATCGCTATAAATATTATAGGCTTTGTCATGTACAGAATACTCATTTCAGTATGTTCACGCAAAGCTGATAAAAAACCTGATATAGCCGCGCTTGTGTTATCTTTTCTGGGTGGCTCTCCGGGAGTTCTTCTCTCGGTAATTCTATCCGGTAAAAAGGCAGAAAAAGAAAATATGATGTCAAGAGTGATAATATACTGTCTTCTTGTGCTTCAGATCATAATATATCTTATAACAAAGGGGTATTATACAGATAGCATAACATTTGATTTGTATTCGTTTTTGGCCCGGCATAAAGCATTTGTGCTGTATTTGCTGATAATAAACATAATTGCATTTTCGGCTTTTGCGATAGACAAATATAACGCTGTAAAGAAAAAATTCCGTATAAAAATATCGACCCTGCTCGGACTTGCTTTTGCAGGAGGTTCGGCAGGCAGTCTTATAGCTATGTATCTGCTTCGTCACAAAACTCAGAAAAAATATTTTTCAGTAGGAGTTCCTCTGATTATTATAACTCAGATCACTGTTGTGTTTTATATAATAAATTCAGGTTTATAATATTTGTGTAAAAAAATCTTTTATCTTTACAAAAAATTACTCTAAGGAGAAAAAATCATGAAAAAAACTCTGAAGCGCAGAAGTATGGTTATTCTGCTTCTGCTCTCAATGATGCTGGTTTTCTGTTTTTGCAGCTGCAGCAGTTCTCTTGGTGCATCTGATATCACCGGCGTTGATTCGCTTCCCGGAAAAACTATCGGGACGCAGCTCGGAACAGTCGGGGATATCTATGCAAGTGACTATACCAAGGAAGGCTCTGTAATAAAGCAGTACAACAAAGGAGCCGATGCTATCATGGCACTTAAGCAGGGAAAGGTTGACTGCGTTATTATCGACAACGAACCTGCAAACAAGTTTGTCAAGAATAACAGTGATCTTTAGATACTTGATGAAGAGTTTGCCAATGAGTCCTATGCGATATGTGTGGCAAAGGAAAACAAAGAGCTTCTTGCAGATATAAATGCTGCACTTGCAGAGATCACTGCGAACGGTACTCTTGAAAGCATCATAACAAACTATATAGGCGATGAAACCGGAAAGACTCCATACGTTTCTCCGAAAAATATCAAAAGAGATAACGGAACACTTGTAATGGCTACAAATGCCGCTTTTGAACCCTATGAATACATCGAAAACGGAGAAGTAGTCGGTATCGACCCGGATATAGTTCAGGCAATAGCAGATATTCTTGGCAAGGAGCTTGTAATCGAGGAGATGGAGTTTGACTCTATCATCACAGCTGTTCAGACAGGCAAGGCGGATATCGGAGCAGCCGGAATGACAGTAACAGAAGACCGTCTCAAAAATATAGACTTTACAAATCCCTACACAACTGCTAAACAGGTTATAGTAGTCAGAAACGGTTCGGAAAATATAGGTGGGTTTATTTCTGTAGAAAAGTTCCGTTCAAACTTTATAGATGATAACCGCTGGCAGTACATAACCAAAGGTTTGTTCACTACTATCAGAATAAGCTTTTTTGCGGTTATTATAGGAGTTATTGCCGGCTTCCTTCTTGCTATCATAAGGTTTACATGCGATAAGACCGGAAAGTGGAAGATTCTTAACGCATTATGCAGGCTTTATATTACCATTATTCGTGGAACTCCTGCTATGATACAGCTTCTTATAATTTATTATGTTGTTTTTGCAAGCAGCAATATCGACGCTGTTATTGTAGCAACTATTGCTTTCGGACTTAACTCTTCAGCATATCTTGCCGAAATAGTCCGTGCAGGAATTTCTTCGATAGATAACGGACAGTTTGAAGCAGGCCGAAGTCTTGGTTTTAACTATGTTCAGACCATGCGGTATTTTATAATGCCACAGGCGATAAGAAATATCCTTCCTGCACTGGGCAATGAATTTATTGTTCTGCTCAAAGAGACATCCATAGCAGGGTATATTGGCATACGCGATCTTACAAGAGGCGGAGATCTTATCAGAAGCCGTACTTATGACGCATTTATGCCGCTTATAGCTGTTGCTCTTATATATCTGTTTATGGTAATTATTCTTGAAAAAATAGTAAGCAGACTGGAGAGGAGACTGAAAAATGGAAGAAAATAACCGCCTTATTCATGTTGAAAATCTGAAAAAATCATTTGACGGAACTAACGTACTTGACGGAATAACAATAGATATAAATAAAGGAGAAGTAGTAGTTATACTCGGACCTTCCGGCTGCGGAAAATCAACTTTTCTTCGTTGCCTCAATCTTCTTGAAGAACCTTCAGAGGGAAAAATATTTATAGATGATGTGGAGATAACTTCACCTGATACAGATATAGATGAGCAGCGCCGCAAGATGATGATGGTTTTCCAGCACTTTAATCTGTTTCCGCATCTTACAATACTTGATAACCTTACGATAGCTCCTGTAAAGCTTAAAAAAGTACCTGTACCGGAAGCAGAAAAAAAGGCTTATGAGCTTCTTAAGCGTGTGGGGCTTTATGAAAAAGCAAAGTCATACCCTGATGAACTTTCCGGAGGACAGAAGCAGCGTGTTGCTATATGCAGGGCACTTGCCATGGACCCTGAAGTAATTCTTTTTGATGAACCTACGTCTGCACTTGACCCCGAAATGGTAGGCGAGGTTCTTGAGGTTATGAAAGAGCTTGCCGAATCCGGAATAACAATGATCTGTGTAACTCACGAAATGGGTTTTGCGCGTGAGGTGGCAAGCAGAATTATTTTTATTGATAAGGGAGTTGTCGCCGAAGACGGACCTCCGGAAAAAATATTTGAAAATCCGGAAAACGAACGACTCAGAGAGTTTTTGTCAAAGCTTCTTTAAAATCAGATCTGTACTGAGCTTTCGTAGTCAGCGGATGCGAAAGGCAATAATATAATCAAAAAAGCGGAGTATGCCATATGTTGACATATTCCGCTTTTTAATGCTTTTTTATATTTTCTCAAGTGATTTGCTAAGAAAAGCTTTGGTTTTTTCTGACCGGGGATTATCGAATATCTGCTGGGGAGTTCCCGTTTCTTCGATTATTCCGTCAGACATGAAAATAATCTTGTCAGAAACATTTTTTGCAAACTCCATTTCGTGAGTAACAACTATCATTGTACAGCCCGAATCCTTAAGCTCTTTTATTACCTTGAGCACCTCGCCTGTAAGCTCAGGATCAAGTGCTGAGGTAGGCTCGTCAAAACAAAGGATATCCGGGTTCATTGCAAGTGCACGTGCTATTGCAACTCTTTGCTGCTGTCCGCCTGACAGCTCACAGGGATAGTGGTTTATTCTTTCGGAAAGCCCTACTCTATCTATGAGTCCGCGTGCTTTTTTTTCTATGTTTTCAGGCGTATCAAGCTTCATAAGCTCCGGAGCAAGCGTTATGTTTTTCAGAACGTTGTACTGGGGAAACAGGTTGAAGGACTGAAAAACAAGACCAAAGTGGAGACGCTTGGTTCTGATATCCTTTTCGTTTATTTTTACGTTTTTTTCTCCGGTGTATATTTTTTTGCCGTTGACTGAGATGGTTCCCTCCTCGGCAAACTCAAGAAAGTTTAAACAGCGCAGAAGCGTTGTCTTTCCGCTTCCGGACGAACCTATTATCGAGAGGACTTCACCCTGTTCAAGTGAAAAGCTGATGCCTTTAAGAATTTCGTTGTTATTAAAAAACTTTCGTATATTATTTACTTCAAGTATAGGCATGTTATCAACTCCTGAAATAACTCATTTTGCTTTCAAGCTTATTAAAGATAAGTGTCAGTATGCCCGAAAAAGCAAGATAAAAAGCTCCTGTGTAGAAAAGCGGCCAGATCAGACCTTCGAGCTTTATATAATTCTGTGCCTGCCATATAACTTCATATACAGAAATAATTCTTGCAAGTGAGGTATCCTTTACAAGAGTGATTATTTCGTTGCTCATCGGGGGAACGATTTTCTTAATTACCTGAAGCAGAATTACTTTGAAAAATATCTGCGGTTTAGTCATACCCAGAACCTGTCCTGCTTCGTATTGTCCCTTCGGAACAGATTCGATACCGCCTCTGAATATTTCTGAAAAATAACATGAGTAGTTTATTACGAAAGCTATCATGACAGCAGTAAATCTTTCAAGAACATCAAGGTTATACAGAAGTCCGGGACCATAGTAGATGATTATGAGCTGAAGCATAAGGGGAGTGCCTCTGATTATCCAGACAAATGTTCTTGTCAGCCAGCGGAGAGGTCTTATTTTGCTCATGGAACCGAAGCTTATAATAAGACCGAGAGGCAGAGCAAAAAGCAGAGTCAGGGCAAATATTTTCAGCGTCATTCCAAAGCCTTTTGAAAGATCCAGCGTTACAGAAAGAAATTTTTCCATTTGTTTATGTCCTTTTTAGAAAATGTCACAGATTGTTATTCAGCGAGAGTGAGCTCGTATTTTTCTGCGAGTTTGGTGAGTGTTCCGTCTTTTTTGAATTCTTTGAGGCATTCGTTGAACTTGAGTACCATATCTGAATCTTTTCTGAATCCTACACCGTATTCTTCAGAGGTGAGAACGAGTCCCTTGGAAAGATCATCATAGCTTGTATCCTTGCCTGTCATGGAAGTTGCCATTGTAGCGTCTATAACACAGGCATCTGTACTTCCTGAGGAAACCTCCATAAGTGCATCTGACTGCGCGGTAACACCTATAACGTCAAAGCCTGCATCCTTTGCAGCAGCTTCGCCGGCTGAGCCTGATTCTGCACTGAACTTAAGGGATTTCAAAGACTCTATATCCTTGTAGTTGTTTATCCTGTCTGATTTCATTACAACTACCTGTTCGTTTATAATATAAGGGTCTGAGCATGAAGTGTTGTTTAATACTTCGTTTGTAATAGTCATGCCGTTCCATATACAGTCGATTGATTTTGAATTCAGTTCAAGGAACTTGTTGTCCCAGTCTATAACTATAAACTCAGGTTCAAGATTCATCTTTTCACAGAAGGCTTCAGCAAATTCTGCGTCAAAGCCTGTCCAGTTTCCGTTTTCGTCTCTGTAATCCATAGGCGCATATTCGGTAATACCTATGATAAGTGAACCTTTTTCTGAGATATATTCTGCGTCTGATGCGTTTTCAGCTGCGCCGCATCCGCCAAGGCTTAAAAGAAGAGATGCAGTAAGTACAGAAGAAATAATTTTTTTGATTTTCATTTTTGAACAAACCCCTTTTGATGTTTTTTTTAGTAGATTTTTAAAAAAAGTTTTTTGTTGATAAAAAACCTTATTATGGTGAAAGTCAAATATATTTTGACACTCATTTTAATTATACTTTATTTTAGTTTTTAAATCAATACTCCATCGCGTTTTTTATTAAAAAATGCCGATGCTTTAGGATAAATGTATTTTATACAAGAAATCATTGTCAGAAAAATTGTAACATAGTGTAATATGTCAATAGAAATTTATGAATATATACTGTATAATATAATAATATGTCTGTATTACTGATCGTAATATAATAAAAAATTTTTTTTAAGAGAGATTTTAATTATGGAAGATGAAAAAATAATAGAATTATATATTTCACGTTCAGAAAAAGCCATTTCCGAAACGGATTCAAAGTATGGCAGCTACTGCAGGACGATCGCAAACAACATCCTTGCTGACAGCGGAGAAACTGAAGAATGCGTAAACGATACATATTTCAGCGCATGGAATGCAATTCCGCCTACTATACCAAAGATGCTTAAAACATTTATCGGAAAAATAACGCGCAACAAGGCACTCAATATGTTTGAAAAAAGAACAGCATCAAAAAGATATAACGGTCAGGTAGGACTTTCGCTTGATGAGCTGTCAGAATGCTTTGCCTCATCAGAAAACGTCGAAGGCAGCATCGAAAGAAAAGAAACAATAAAAGCACTTAATGAGTTTCTTGAAGGTCTTGACAAAAACAAAAGAATATATTTTATGCAGAGGTACTGGTATCTTACCCCTATAAAAGAAATCGCAGAAAAAAACAATATTTCCGAAGGCTCGCTTAAAACAATGCTTTGCAGAATACGGGCAGATCTGAAAAAATATATCGCTGAAAAAGGACTTTATTGACAGAGTTTAAAAAAATTAATTTTTTTCTGTAACCTATTTGATTATTTCTTGTCTTTAATAATATAAGGACTATTTCAAACACAATAGGCAAATAACCAAAAATATTAGAATTCTGCTTTATCAGCCGGTACGCATATCTGTTCACTTTTTTAACGATGCGCAAGTCGGATAAATGCAGAAGTTTCTGATGTACTAAGAGAAGGAGTATTTTATGAAGAAAAAAACAGAAGAATTGCTTAAGGACATAGGAGACGTTAAAGACAAATATATTGATGAAGCTGATTGTCAGATAGCACAGCCTCAGAAAAACCGCATAAAAACAAGGATATTTTCTGCAGTTGCTGTATGTGCCGCTTCGATATGTATCGTTGCAGCACTCGGCCGGAAAACAAATGAAACGCCACAAAAAAACGATAAAATCGTCGTAACAAACAGTTTTGAAACATCAGTAACATCAGCAGATTCACAGCACGAATCCGTTTCAGATACTATCGGACATTCGGATGTAATTTTTACAGCAGCAAACGAATCAGAAGATACCGTAACTAATGTACAGACTTCTGAAAATGTGTCTGAAAGCACTCCGAAGAAGGAAATCAGCATCTATGGTACCGGAGAAGAAAAACCATCAGACTATGCGACAGCAACAAAGTATTCTTATCTGGATATAGATAACAACAGAGCTTATACATATTATACTGTTCAGGACGGATATTATAATATATGCTTTCTTAAAGACAAGACATTAGAAGCACAGATAAACAGCGAAATAAAAGCTCTTATGGATGAAATCTCCAAACAGTATGATCCGGGCTACCTTAACGAAAAGGACGGGGATTTTTACAAATCCGGATGGGCAGGGTTCTATGGAATTTCAAGATCAGTGCCCGGTCCGAACGAGCTTTCTGACGCTGCAGGAATAGCAATGGAAATTATCTGCCATAACGGATATTTATCTGTTGCACTTGGCTATCTTGATAGTGACGGCGTAGGTAATATAACAGAGCTGATGAAAGAAGAACGCCAAAAATACGAGCGTCGTTTTGATGTAGTAAGAACGCTCAATTACGATCTGATAAACAAGAAAAAGATCAACGATATTTCAGAGCTTTTTTATGCCGGAACAGATGCAAGTGCAGTACTTAACGAAACTATATTTGGCAGCTACGGAGCAGATATAGACAAGATCACAGATTATCCGGAGCTTTTCACAATTTACTATATACTTCATAATAACTATAACGAATACTATCATGATTATTCTACTCTGATGTACTTTGACAGGGGAAGTGCAACTCCTATAAATCATTCTCTTGTTACTGCAAGATATCGTGATATGTCATCGGTTATAGAGGATTCGTGTCCGATTATAGAACGCGATATCGAACCGACACCCGAAATAGTTATTGAAAACGGTGTAAAATACGAGAGATTCAAAACCGATCTTTTCAATGATGCAGAACACGAAAAGATGCTTTCTGATATGATAGTAGTACAGCGTAAGGCTGCAGAAACTGATATTGTAAGAAAACCTAAAACAAATGATTCAGGAAATACAAACGATACAGTACATCCGATAAGCGCCAGACAGTTTTTAGGGGATGAAGTGAATGGAAAAAATGATTTTATAAAAAATATGTGGATAGTATATCCTCTCAAGGATGGTTTTATGATGTACTTTGACGCAGAAACACTTGAACCTCTGACATTCAAGGATTTTGTTGTTGGTGACAGTACCGCGTATTTTAGCTATGATGGCCATTCTAAAGGTACTTTCTCTGAGGATCTTATCTTTTCAGGAACCGGTTATGGAATTACAGATGACAATACGGTAGTCTTCTCTATTCATACATTGAGCAAAGATGGCGAATATGTCTTCGGTGAATTAAGAGTTCCGCTTTCAGATGTTAATCCAAAATACATAAAATCCGCGGTATACGAAGGCGGCAGGTAACATATCAATTGATAAAGCTCCGGCAATCACAGAATTTTTTTGATTGCCGGAGCTTTTTGCAGTTAAGTTATAGTGAACATCAATTCACTATAACTTAAACACATATTAAAAAGCAATTAACAAATATAAAATATTAATTAAAATAAACAAATAACCAAATCATAAAAGGCTTCCAGTTATGATTTGTTATGAAAATCAAATCCGCTATTTACTTTTGAGCAGTTAAGAGATTATAATAAATATATATGGATTGTTTATTGGGAAAGCGTAATAATTGCAGATTTATAGTAAACGGCAGATGTGCTTAGCATTTGCTATTAGCTGATATGCACTTTAACTTACGTATTCAGGGGATATGCAAGGCAAAAAAAATTCAGGATTTATGTGAGTTATACTTAATCAGGTAAAAAAGTGAGGTTTTTAAGATGAAAAAAAGTAAAACGATTACATCGGCGGCTGTAGCCGGTATCATGGCTCTGTCTTTTTGTGCGTCATATGGTACGGAGCTTGAAAACAGCATCATAGTCAATGCAGGTCAGCAGCTTGGACAGCTTGATTTTGATGATGGAGTTGGTCTTCCATGGCATATCTGTGAATCTGAAACAGGTAAAATGGAGTTTGCAATAAAGGACGGAAAGTACGAAATAAAAATTGTAAATCCGGGTGGTGCTTCTAACGGCGGTGAGGACAGATGGGACTGTCAGTTCAGACACAGGGGACTTAAGATAGAAGCAGGTCATCAGTATGAGATTTCATACGAAATCACCGCAAGCAATGCAGGAAAATACTATACGAAGATAGGAAATCTTGACGGTGACGTTGAGCTCTGGCACAGCAACACCAACGAAGGTGATTTCGGTGCAAACTGGGGCATGATCCAGATAGGTGCAAACGAAACCAAAAAGGTTAAGATGAACTTTACAACTTCACAGAGTCTTGACGTTGCAGAGTGGTCATTCCATCTCGGAGGTGACGGAACATATACACAGGGTGTGTGCTTCCCGGCCGGCACAGTTATCACATTTGATAACATGTCACTTATAGACAAGACAAGCGACGCAAACGACTATAAGCATGAAGAAAAATGGGAAAGAGCTGAAATAATTACAAACCAGATAGGATATTTTCCTGACGGACTCAAAAAAGCAACTTTTCTTTCTGATTCATCAAAGTCTGTAAAGTTTGAACTTTATAATGACGGCGGAAAAAAAGTTTTTGACGGAAAAACAGAACCTGTCGGATTTGACAGTGATTCCGGAGATGAAGTACATATTATTGATTTTTCTGAGTATGACGGTGACGGAGAAGGATTTTTCCTTATAGCTGATGGCTGCGAAAGCCGTAAGTTTGCTATAAAGGAAGAGCTTTACTCCGATATGCTTTATGATTCTCTGAACTATTTTTATCAGAACAGAAGCGGTGTTGAGATAGAAAGCAAATACATCTCTTCAGGAGATGCGGATGCTCTTGCACGAGAAGCAGGTCACGATCCGGATAACTGCAGTACAGAGCTTGTCTGGGGATATACTGACAGCTATAGTCTTGACGTAACAGGCGGTTGGTATGATGCCGGAGATCACGGAAAGTATGTTGTAAACGGCGGTATATCATTATGGACTATGCAGAATCAGTATGAAAGAGCTATTCATAATGAAAACGCAAACGCTGATCTTTACGGAGACGGCGCACTCAATATACCTGAAAGCGGAAACGGCGTTCCTGATATACTTGACGAATCAAGAGTTGAGCTTGAGTGGATGATGTCCATGATGGTTCCTGAAGGTTATAAGTACGAAGGCATGGTTCATCATAAGGTACACGATGAAAAGTGGACAGGACTTGCAGTTGCGCCTGCTGACGATGATAAGGTAAGAATCATCAAGCCACCTACAACAGCTGCTACACTCAATATGGCAGCCTGTGCAGCTCAGGGCTACAGACTCTGGAAGGAGTTTGACAAGAGCTTTGCAGAAACATGTCTTGAAAACGCTGAAAAAGCGTATGAGGCAGCTCTCGAAAATCCTTCTATGTTTGCACCTCTTGACGAATCGACAGGAGGCGGTGCATATGGCGATGATAATACTGATGACGAGTTTTACTGGGCAGCTACAGAGCTTTATCTTGCAACCGGGGATGAAAAATACTATGATGCACTGATGGATTCTGACTATAGTCTTGGAATAAGCTCTCAGATAAGCGGCGGTGAAGCGATTGATACAATAGGAAGCTTTGACTGGGGAAACGTTGCTGCGCTCGGAACAATGTCCATAGCTACCGTCAAGGAAGGTTTTTCCGATAAGGAGCTCGATAAAGTAACCAAGGCTTTTGAAGAAGCTGCAGGTGATTTTATAAAAATCGAAAACGAACAGGGATATGGCGTTCCGATAAAGCCATCAACAGTAGTAACTGCTGACGGTGAGGAGATAGAAGGTTATCCGTGGGGTTCAAACTCGTTTGTTGTAAACACCTCGATTGTTATGGCGTATGCGTATGATCTTACAGGAGACGAAGAGTATCTGAACGGAGCTACACAGGCACTCGACTATATAATGGGAAGAAATCCGCTTGATATCTGTTATGTAACAGGATATGGTGAGCATTCTTCCGAAAACCCACACCACCGCTGGTGGTCCAACCAGATAGATGAAGAGTTTCCGTCTGCACCGGCAGGTGTACTTGTAGGCGGTCCTAACTCAGGTCTTCAGGATCCATGGGTAAAGGGACTGGGATGGCTTCCGGGTGAAAACGCTCCTCAGCTTTGTTATGTGGATCACATAGAAGCATGGTGTACAAACGAATGTACAATAAACTGGAACGCACCTCTTGCATGGATGGCAGGCTATCTTACAAACGAAGCAACAAGAGATATTTCCGAACTAAAATACGATGATGGTTCAGATGACAATACTGAAGAAGAGGAAGAAAAGCCGGCTGTAACAAAGAAAAATTCTGATTCCAAGAAAAACAATACAGATACTGATAAAAAAGCATCTGATAAAACAGAAAAAGATGACACTGATGAAAAGGATAATGATAACGACGGCGGTTTATCCTCAGTTATTGACAAGGCAAAGGATGTTTTTGCATGGATCGGTGTAGGTACTGTAGGTCTTCTTGCGCTTACAGGTCTGATAAGCATTATCGTATCCATAATCAAGTCATCTATCAAAAAGAAAAAAGCAAAAAAATCAGAAGAAAACAACGGAATTAACGAATAAGCCTTTTACAGCAAGCGAAAAATAAGTTTTTTCGTTTGCTGTAAAATAATAGATCAGGCTATTGTTTGTAGTACTGATCATCAACGGAGAGGTCGTTTTGGAAAAGCATACGTTATTAAAAAAACATTTTGGACACAAGGAGTTCCGTGAAGGACAGTCAGAGATAATAGATCAGATATTAGCAGGACGTGATGTGTTAGGGATTATGCCTACCGGTGCAGGGAAGTCTGTTTGTTACCAGATTCCTGCGTTGATGCTTGACGGAATTACAATAGTTGTTTCGCCTCTTATTTCGCTTATGCAGGATCAGGTCGTTTCTCTGCGTGAATCAGGTATAAGCGCAGCTTTTATAAACAGCTCTCTTTCGGCACGTGAATACTATGACACTCTTGATGAGGCGATGAATTCTGTTTATAAAATCCTGTATGTTGCTCCTGAAAGACTTTCGGCAGATGATTTTCTTGAATTATCAGAAAAGGTTAATATTTCGATGGTAACCATTGATGAGGCACATTGTGTGTCTCAGTGGGGGCAGGATTTCAGACCGAGCTACTTAAAAATAGCAGAGTTTATAGACAGACTTGGTTACAGGCCGATTGTCAGTGCTTTTACAGCTACGGCAACAAAAGAGGTACGCGATGATATAAGTCTTATTCTTGGACAAAAAGATCCTTTTGTGATAACAACAGGATTTGACAGAAAAAACCTGCGCTTTGTTGTGAATAAACCCAAGGACAAGAACTCTGCGCTGCTGAAGCTCCTTTCAGGCTATGAAGGAAGAAGCGGAATAGTGTACTGTATGACAAGAAAAGGTGTTGAAGAAGTATGTGACATGCTGCTTCTCAAGGGATATTCGGCGACAAGATATCATGCAGGGCTTTCTGATGAAGAA
The DNA here is from genome assembly GCA_015066815.1 of Ruminococcus sp. Lineage (GTDB taxonomy): Bacteria > Bacillota > Clostridia > Oscillospirales > Ruminococcaceae > HUN007. The sequence continues at coordinate 40,193 of SVNR01000008.1, read as the reverse complement.
AGAGCAGAAAATCAGGAGGATTTTATATACGACCGAAAAACTGTTATGGTTGCGACAAATGCGTTCGGTATGGGAATAGACAAATCAAACGTTTCTTTTGTTATTCATTATAATATGCCGAAAAACCTCGAAAGCTATTATCAGGAGGCGGGAAGAGCCGGACGTGACGGTGAGCCGGCGGAGTGTACTCTTCTTTACAGCGGAGCTGATGTACGTCTGAACCGTTTTCTTATAGAAAAAGGCAGCGAAACAAACGAAGAGTTTTCCGAGGAAATGAAAGAGGCTGTCAGGATAAAGGACAGCGAACGTCTCAGGATGATGACCTTTTATTGTACTACGAACGAATGTCTCAGAGAATATATGCTGAGGTATTTTGGTGAAAAAACATCTTCGTTCTGCGGAAACTGCAGTAACTGTACTGATAACTTTGAAACTGTGGATGTAACAACTGAAGCTATGAAAATAGTTTCCTGTGTCTATCGTATTTCCCAGCGGAAAAGAAGCTTCGGAAGGCTGATGATTGCTGATATATTGCATGGGAGCAAAAACAAAAAAATCATATCACAGGGCTTTGATACGATATCTACTTACGGAATCATGGCAGATACTCCGGTTTACAGGATATGCACTATCATGGACTTTCTTATAGAAAAAGGATATCTTGTTCTTACCGATGATGAGTATTCAGTTGTCAGGTTAAGCAGCTCATCTGTCGGAATACTGAAGGGACAGGTGAAGGTCTCCATGAAGCTCCCGAAGGAACAGAGGAAAAAAGCTGCTGATGCGGAAACGGCTAAAAACACTATATACGACATAGACAACGAGCTGTTTTTACAGCTGAAAAATCTCAGAAACAAGCTTGCTTCTGAAGCAAGAGTTCCTGCATATATAATTTTTGCTGATGCAGCATTAAGGGATATGTGCAGAAAAATGCCGGTCAATAAAGAAGAATTCTTGAGTGTTTCAGGAGTAGGAGAAGTCAAAGCAGAAAAGTACTCTGAAAAATTTACCGAGGTAATCAGACGCTTCAAAAAATAATACAATTTTCATTATAAGGCTGATGGAGCATCAAAAATCCATCAGCCGTTTTTATATGCGTCTATTAATATGCAGAATAATATATTAAATTTGCATGATAAATCATTGATAATAAAAAAACTATGATGTATAATGAAAATGTCCACAACGGAAAGATATTGATATCAAATTTTTTTATTATGTTTAAACAAAAAAATTTGATCAGGTTCGTTGCACAAAATACTATTTGTGCAGAAAAATTTTTGGAGGTTGATTTTAATGAACAAAATTGCTATCAAGGTATTGTCGGTATGCTTGTCTGCAGCAATGCTTACCGGAGCGATAGCACCGCTTTCAGTTTCAGACATGAAAGTAAACGGCAGTATTACTTATGCTGCTACTGCAGATGAGCCGGTTGAGCTTATCAAGAACAACGACTGTGATACAACAAACAAGTATGGTACATATATCGCAGGCGGCGCTGAAGCAGAACTCTCATCAAAGGACGGACAGCTTGCACTTGAGATTGCCGATGTTGGTAAGCTTAACTACGGAGTTCAGCTTTACTATGATATTCTTCCGCTTTACAAGAACGGTGTTTACAGATTAAGCTTTGACGTATCCTCTGATACTGACAGATTTATCGAAGCTATGATCCAGATGAACGGCGGAGATTATCAGTCATACGTATGGGCAGGTGTTGATGTTTCATCTGAGGTCACACATATATCAAAAGAGTTTACAATGGAATACGAATCTGACGTATTTGCAAAGCTCTGCTTCAACTGCGGAAATCAGGAAAAAGACGGCGGTATAGGAGCACACACACTTTACTTTGACAACATACATCTTGAACTTATCGATGACAGCGCTGTTGACTATACAGAGTTTGAAGTTGTTGAAGAAAAGATCATGACAAATCAGGTAGGATATCTTCCTGAGGCTGAAAAAATAGCCGTTTTACGCGGTGAAACAATTGGAAAGACATTTGACGTAGTAAACTCAGCAACAGAAGAAGTTGTTTACAGCGGCGAAGTTTATGGCGAAGTAAAGAATACTACAGCAGACGAAACAGACTGGTTTGCTGATTTTACAAAGGTAACTGAACCAGGAAAGTACTACATAGTTTCAGGCGAAGAAAAATCCTTCGAGTTTTCTATCGGTGAAGATGTTTACAAAAACCTTCTTGATGAAAGCGTATATATGTTCTATCTCCAGAGATGCGGCTGCGAAGTAGTAGATGACAACGCAGGACACAAGGCTTGTCATGACTCACTTGCAACAGTATACGGAACAGACGAAAAGATAGATGTTACAGGCGGCTGGCATGATGCAGGCGACTACGGTCGTTATATAGTTCCTGCTGCAAAGTCCGTAGCTGATCTTCTTATAGCATATGATACAAACCCGGCACTCTTTGGTGACGATACAGGTATCCCTGAAAGCGGCAACGGTGTAGCTGATATTCTTGACGAAGTTCGTTTTGAGCTCGAGTGGATGCTCAAGATGCAGAACAAGGAAACAGGCGGCGTATATCACAAGGTTTCATGTGAAAACTTCCCCGGCTACGTAATGCCTGAAGGCGAAAAGGATGCACTTTTTGTAACACCTGTTTCTACAACAGCTACAGCTGATTTTTGTGCTTCGATGGCTATGGCATACGAATGGTATCTTGATATAGACAAGGATTTTGCTGAGAAGTGTCTTGCTGCTGCAGAATCAGCATGGAAGTTCCTTGAAAGCAACCCTGACTTTATCTTCAAGAATCCTAAGGAAATAGTAACAGGTGAATACGGCGACAAATCAGACCGTGATGAAAGATACTGGGCAGCTGCTCAGATGTACAGAGCTACAGGAGACAGCAAATATGCAGAAGCTCTTGCAGCTATGCCTGTAAAAACAGGTATGGGCTGGGCAGATATGGGAGACTATGCAAGCTATGCGTATCTCACAATGGACAGCTCAAAGCAGGATGAAGCTATAAAGGCTAAGATGGCAGAATCAGTTCTTGAACAGACAGCTTTACTTGCTAAGAACTCTCAGGGAGCTCCTTACGGCGAAACATTATCAAAATACTTCTGGGGCTGCAACATGGACGTAGCTAACCATGCTATGATGCTTTACCTTGCAGACAAGCTTGATTCTTCCGTTGACTACAAAAAGGAAGTAAGCTCACAGCTTAACTATCTCCTCGGAAAGAACCCTCTTGCGACATGTTTTGTTACCGGATTTGGTACAGTATCACCTCAGAATCCGCATCACAGACCTTCTATAGCACTTAAAAAAGCTATCCCGGGTATGCTCGTAGGCGGACCAAACTCAGGCCTTGAGGACAGTGCTGCTCTTGCGTTCCTTGAAGATGCACCTCCGGCTAAGTGTTACATAGATAACGCAGAAAGCTACTCAACAAACGAAATCACAATTTACTGGAATTCACCTTTTGTTGCTCTTCTTGCAGATGTACTTACAGAAGACAATACAAGTACTCCGGATCCTATCGATCCTGTAGATATTACATATGGTGATATTGACGGCAACGGCGCAGTTGATATTACAGATATATCATATATGTGTCTCTATCTTCTGAAGGATATGGAGCTTACTGAGGATCAGCTGGCTGCAGCTGATGTTGACGGCGACGGTACTGTTACACTCAGCGACCTTGCTCGTGTACGTCAGTATGTTTCAAAGAGAATTGCAGAACTCGGACCTAAAAAATAATTTTTATAGTAAAAAGCAGATCAAAACGTTCACTATAATTATTATCATTCAATTCCAATACATCATGACAAGCCTGTGGCATTATAGCACAGGCTTGTCTGTTTTTTTATGGATTTCTGTCAAGTATCATTGTACATATTCACAATTTTTTTTTAAAATTTTTATTATTATACTTTTATTTTTTTTTTTATTGTGATATAATATAAAGGTAAAAAAAATACATAAAAATCGGAGGACTTTACAATGAGAGCAGTAATAACTGTTATAGGTAAGGATAATGTCGGTATTCTCGCTAAGGTAAGTGCTTTGTGCACAGAATACAATGCAAACGTTATTGAGGTTACTCAGTCTGTTATGCAGGACCTGTTTGCAATGATAATGCTTGTTGATATTTCTTCACTCAACAAAGATTTTGTTATGCTTGCAGATGAAATGACTGCGTTGGGTGAACAGCTTAAGCTTTCAATCCACACTATGCATGAGGACATTTTTAATTCCATGCACAAGATCTGATAGAAGGAGAAAAATAAATGTTAAATGCATATGATATTCTTGAAACCATCCGAATGATACAGGATGAGTGTCTCGATATAAGAACCATAACTATGGGTATATCGCTTCTCGACTGTATTGACAGTGATATAGATAAAGCGTGCGAAAAGGTATATAATAAGATTGTATCAAAAGCAAAAAACCTTGTAAAAACAGGTGAGCAGATAGAAAAGGAATACGGTATTCCGATAATAAACAAAAGAATTTCCGTTACCCCTATCGCTATGATAAGCGCGGCTTGTGACAAGAAGGATCCGGTAAAGTTTGCTCTGACTCTTCAGAAAGCAGCAGATACCTGTGGTGTAAACTTCATAGGCGGGTATTCCGCACTTGTTCAGAAGGGCTTCAGCGCAGGAGATATGGAGCTTATAAACTCTATCCCTGAAGCATTGTCAAGAACAACAAACATCTGTTCTTCAGTAAACGTTGGTTCAACAAGAACAGGTATAAACATGGATGCAGTAGCTCTTATGGGTAAGATAGTAAAAGAATCAGCTGTCATTACTGCAGACAGAGACTGTATAGGTCCTGCAAAGCTTGTTGTTTTCTGCAATGCAGTTGAAGATAATCCGTTTATGGCGGGAGCTTTTCATGGTGTCGGCGAGCCGGACTGCGTAATCAATGTCGGTGTTTCAGGCCCCGGAGTAGTGCGTGCTGCTGTATCAAAGTATCCTGATGCTGATATTTCTCAGATAGCTGATGTAATAAAGAAAACTGCATTCAAAATAACAAGAATGGGACAGCTTGTCGGCTCAAGAGCTTCTGCAATGCTCGGAGTTCCGTTTGGTATAGTTGATCTGTCTCTTGCTCCGACACCGGCAGTAGGTGACAGTGTAGCATATATACTTGAAGAGCTTGGACTCGAAACCTGTGGTATTCATGGTACTACAGCGGCTCTTGCTCTCCTTAATGATGCAGTAAAAAAAGGCGGCGTAATGGCTTCATCCCATATCGGCGGCCTTTCCGGTGCGTTTATTCCGGTTTCAGAAGATGCCGGTATGATAGCAGCAGCAGAGTCCGGTGTCCTTCAGCTTGATAAGCTTGAAGCAATGACTGCTGTGTGTTCTGTAGGACTTGACATGATTGTTATCCCGGGAGATACAGAGCCTTCTACTATATCCGCGATCATAGCTGATGAAGCTTGTATCGGTATGGTAAATAACAAGACAACAGCCGTAAGAGTTATTCCGGCTATCGGCAAAAAAGAAGGAGATGTCCTTGAGTTTGGCGGTCTTCTCGGAAGAGGTCCTGTTATGAAGATACACAGTGGTTCAGCAGAAAAATTTATTTCAAGAGGCGGCAGACTTCCTGCGCCTATGCATAGTGTAAAGAATTAATATCAGCCGATGTGTGGGGTGATAAAATGGAGAATGTAATTAACAGGATTATTGAGATAGACAAGGCAGCAGACAAACGGCTGAATGATGCACTTGAACGAAGCAAAAAAATAATCGGAAGCTCTGAGAGAGAAGCATCTGATATCAAAGAAAACACCAGAGCTGATGCTGAACAGAGAATATCTGAGATTCGTCTTTTTCATAAAAACGAAATCGAAAAAGAGATTTCTGAGATTACTTCTGAATGTGATAAAAAAATACGTCAGCTTGATGAAGCATATGAAAAGCTGCATTTGTCCATAGAAGAAGATATATTCAGAGCGATAGTAGGTGACTGCGTTGAATAACAGTACAGGAAACGCAACAGTCGCCCGTGCAAGGGCGATACACGGAGCCCGTCTTTCTGACGCAGATTATAAAGAGCTTGCCTCAAAAAAAAGCGTATCGGAGGTTGCAGAATATCTTAAAAAAAACACAAGGTATTCTGCCGCTCTTTCTTCTGTCAATACTGCTTCTGTTCACAGAGGATATCTTGAATCATTAATAAGAAGATATTCTTTTGAGAGATATCTTAATATATGTGATTTTCAGAAGCTCAGGAGTGAACAGTTCTATAATTATCTTATTGTACTTTCCGAAATCCGTGAGATACTGAGTATCGTTCTTCATATTAATGCAGATTCCGGAAGTGAGTATATATCCTCTATGCCTGCATATCTCATAAACAAAACTGATATAAACCTTATAGAGCTTGCAAGAGCAAGAAGCTATGATGACCTGCTCAGAACACTCCGGAACACAAGATACTATAGCATACTGAAAAAGATAACATCAGATGAAAAAGGACATGTTGATTATCTTAACTGCGAAATAACTCTCAGAACGTACTATTATGACTGGCTGATAAGCACAGTAAAGAAAAGTACTTTGGGAGCAGACAGTGAGGAACTGCTTAATCTTATCAGAACTCAGGTAGACCTTATTAATATAATAAACGGTTACCGAATGAAAAAATACTATAAGCTTTCCGGTGCGGAGATAGAAAAAAGGCTGCTTCCTGTTTACCGTAAGCTTAATGCGAAAACAAAAGAAGAGCTTTTTAACCATGAAGATATCGAAGGATTTCTTAATGCATTTTCTAAAACATATTATGGCAAGAAGCTTTCTCTTGATGATCATGGACGCTTTGAAACAGAGATAGAGATTCTGCAGGGAAAAATGGCGCGCAAAGCACTTGCTTTTTCCGGCAGTACAGCGCTCAGTGTTTATGCTCTTGTTTTTCTTCTTGATCTGGAGGTTCAGAATATAATAACGATCATAGAGGGAATAAGATATAAGCGAAGCTCTGAAAGCATACTGAATATGATCGTTCCGACATGATTTTTTCTCATGATTTTATAAAATAGCGAGGAGGGGATTATTATGTCAATAGAAAAAATGAAGCTTGTAAATATTACAGGACGTATAAGAACTCTTGACAGAGTTATAGGAAAATGCGTAGAAAGCGGGTGCTTTCATATAGAAAACGTACCGGCCGAGCTTTCGTCCGATGATGAAGAAATTATACAGCTGCAGGAAAAAAATCCGTACAGAGAAGTTATTGATAAGCTTATTTCAATTAATTTTGACAATAAGATACAGCTTTGCGAAACTGATTTTGAAGATATTTCTAACGAGCCGTTTGAGGCTTTGTCAGATTATGTTGACGAAATAAATGAAAAAATGTCAGTTCTCAGCAAAGAAATTTCTGACATACAGAACTCAGTGTTCCGGTACGAACAGATTTCTACTCAGCTTCAGCATCTTCATGGAATGAATATAGATATGGATAGATTGTTCAGATGCAAGCATATACATGTCAGATTCGGCAAGCTTCCTGTTGACAGCTATAAAAAGCTTGAATACTATAAAAACGATATTTTTACTTTTGTTCATTACGACGTTGATGATGATTTTTACTGGGGAATGTATTTTGCCCCTGTTTCAGTTCTGAAAAAGGCTGATAAGATTTTCTCGGATCTGTATTTTGAAAGGATATGGCTTCCTGATTATGTTACGGGGAAACCGGATGAAGAAATATCAGATATCAACTCAAGACATAACGAAGCCTGTGAAAGACTTGAAAAACTGAAAAACTGTCGTGAAAAACTTATTGAGACAGAAAAAGAAAAAATAAACAAGGTTTTTTGCAGAATAAAATATCTGCATGATTGTTTTGAACTTCGTTCCAAAGCCTCTGTTATAGACGACAAGTTTCTTATGATAGGTTTTGTAACAGAGAAAGATTCAGAGGATTTTTCAAAATCACTCCATAAGATTTCAGGAGTTTCTGTAGAGTTAAGGCCTCCTGATTCGGAAAAAAGTCTGTCCGTTCCTGTTAAGCTTAAAACAAACAGGTTTACAAATCCTTTTTCTCTGTTTGTAGAGATGTACGGACTTCCGTCCTATAACGGCTTCAATCCCGTAAATCTTGTAGCGATTTCGTATACACTTCTTTTCGGAATAATGTTCGGTGATCTCGGACAAGGTATTGTAATATCAATAATCGGTGCACTTCTTTACAAGAAAACCAAGAACAAGCTATGTGCTATTATTTCTCGTATAGGAATATCCAGTGCGTTTTTCGGACTGATATACGGATCTGTTTTTGGATTTGAGCATCTTCTTGATCCGATGTTCAGAGCAATAGGTTTTGAAGAAAAGCCTATTGAGGTCATGGATAATGTAGGAGTTGTACTTGGTGCCGCAATAGGTATAGGTGTTATGCTCATAATAATATCTATCCTGATAAACATTGTAACTTCATTGAAGAAAAAGGACTATGAGGCTGCTGTCTTCGGAAACAACGGTGTTATAGGGCTTGTATTTTTCATATCAATACTATATGCTGCTGTTTCGCTGATGCTTTTTGATAAAAACGTCCTCAGTCCTTTGTTTATCGTACTTCTTATAGTACTTCCGTTGCTTGTGATGATGTTCAGAGAACCGCTCGGATGCCTTGTAAGCCGGAAAAAATTCAAATCAGAGGGTATCGGAGATTTTATTGCCTCCAACTTTTTTGAAGTTTTTGAGTTTTTGCTCGGATATGTAACAAACACTCTTTCTTTCGTAAGAATAGGCGGTTTCGTATTGTCACATGCGGCTATGATGTCAGTTGTAATGCTTCTTTCTGAAATGTATGAAGGAGCGTCACCAATAATAGTTGTTCTTGGAAATATTTTTGTAATAGGTATGGAAGGTATGCTTTCGGGCATACAGATACTGAGACTTGAGTTCTACGAAATATTCTCAAGATGCTACGAAGGAGACGGAAAAGCCTTTGAGCCTGTCCGTGTAAACTACAGTACCGAATTTGAATAAATCATATTTATTCTTAATTGCCTTGTACATTTGCTTATTACGAAAGCTATGTGCATATCGGCTAATCATTATATTTTAAAGAAACGGAGTAAAAAAACATGAACTTTTTAGAACTTGCTTTAATGCCATTATTGATTCTTTGCATAATATCACTGCCCTTTATAGCTCTTATAAGCAAAAGGAAATCTCCCAAAAAAGCTAAAAATGCTATCATACTTAATCTTTGTTCGTTTTTTGCGGTTATGGCACTTGCAGTTATTTTCCCTATAGGCGGTTTTGTAAGCGCTGAAACAGCAGAAGCGACTGCTCAGGCTGTAAACAACAACGCCGGTCTTGCATATATTGCTGCTGCACTTTCAGTAGGTCTTGGTTCAATAGGCTGTGGTATTGCTGTTGCTTCCGGTGCTCCTGCTGCTATCGGTGCTGTTGCTGAAGAACCAAAATCCTTTGCGAAGTCTCTTATCTTCGTTGCTCTTGGTGAAGGTGTTGCTCTTTACGGATTTATCATCGCATTTATGATTATTGGTAAGGTCTGAGTATTTATGAAGTTTTTTCTTATCAGTGATAATATTGATACTCTTATCGGTATGAGACTGAGCGGAATAGAAGGTGTCGTTGTTCACGAGAAGCACGAGGTTAGGGATGCGCTGAACAACGCGCTTTCTGACAGTGAGATTGCTGTTATTCTCATAACACAGAAGCTTATCACTGAATCTTCGGATATGGTTTATGATCTGAAGCTCAACAGAAAATATCCGCTTATCATCGAGATCCCTGACAGGCATGGCTCGTCTCATATTTCGACATCCATCTCACAGTATGTTCGTGAAGCGATAGGCATCAGAATATAGCAGAGATGGATGTCTGCTTTTTATACCAGAAAAGAAGGGAAGGATCGTTCTATGAAAGAAACAAATCTTGAAGAATTTATTGAAGCTGTAAATCTTGAAATAGATAAACAAATAGCACAGATAGAAGAACAGGCAGAGCAAAAACGAAAAGAACTTATTGAAAACACAGAAAACACAGCTCTCAAAGACGCATATTCAAAAATAAAAAACTGTACAAAAGAAGAAGACTACAAAAGCAAGATCGCTGTTTCAAAAGCAAGACAGGAAGCAAGAGTAAAAGTTCTTACCTACAGAGAGTCGCTTGTTGCCAAAATATTCGACACTATATCTGACAAGTTATTTAACTTTACAGAGTCAGAGGAGTATCCGGATTTTCTGTATAATCTTCTTAAAAACGAGAAAACAGGCGCTGACACTGTTGTTTTTATAAGAAAAAAAGATATGAAGTTTGAAGCAGGACTCAGAAAGCTCATCGGTCCCGAATGCTCGCTTGAAACAGACGATAATATCGTTTATGGAGGCTTGTCTGTCTATAATAAAAACACTTCCGTTCTTATAAACAAAACAATAGACGATATGCTTGAAGAACAGAAAAAAAGCTTTGCTTCAAAGTATAAGCTTGCATAAAAGGGGTGAAATGATATGCAGAACATTGTTTATGCGATCAACGGACCGGTCGTAAAAATAAAAAATACCAAGGATTTTTCAATGCTTGAGATGGTTTATGTGGGTAACAAAAAACTCATAGGCGAAGTAATATCTATCACTGATGAATTTACAACTATCCAGGTGTATGAAACAACAACAGGTCTTAAGATAGGTGAACCGGTTTATCCTACAGGCTCGCCTATGTGCGTAACGCTCGGACCGGGAATAATCTCAAATATTTTTGACGGAATAGAACGACCGCTTCTGAAGATAGCGGATGTTTCAGGCGGTGCGTTTATTTCGGAAGGTGCAAACGTTGAATCGCTTGATACAGAAAAAAAATACGAGACAGAAATAACAGTTGAGATAGGCGATTATCTTAAGGGCGGTATGATATATGCGAGCTGTCCGGAAACCTCTGTTATACGTCATTACTGTATGTTGTCTCCGCTGCTTGAGGGTGAGGTCGTTTCAAAAAAGGAAAACGGAAGCTATAGCATAAACGACGAAATATGCGTTATCAGAAACAAAAAAGGTAAAGAAATACCTCTTACACTCTGTCAGAAGTGGCCTATAAGACAGCCTCGTCCGGTTGCTGAAAGAATGCTTATATCCAGACCTCTTATAACAGGACAGCGAGTAATAGATACTATTCTTCCTATAGCCAAGGGCGGAACGGCGGCTATTCCGGGCGGCTTCGGTACAGGTAAGACCATGACTCAGCATCAGCTTGCAAAGTGGTGTGATGCTGATATCATAGTGTATATAGGCTGTGGTGAACGAGGAAATGAAATGACTCAGGTTCTTGAGGAGTTTTCCGAGCTTATCGACCCTAAGACAAACCGTCCTCTTACTGACAGAACGGTACTTATAGCAAACACTTCAAACATGCCTGTTGCGGCAAGAGAAGCATCCATATATACAGGCATAACTCTTGCAGAGTATTATCGTGATATGGGATATCATATAGCCATAATGGCGGACTCCACATCAAGATGGGCAGAGGCTCTCAGAGAGATTTCGGGACGTCTTGAAGAAATGCCTGCCGAAGAAGGTTTTCCGGCATATCTTCCATCAAGACTGTCTGAGTTTTACGAACGTGCAGGATATATGAAAACACTGTCAGGAAAAGAAGGCTCTGTCACAATAATAGGTGCTGTTTCTCCGCAGGGTTCTGACTTTTCAGAGCCTGTCACACAGAACACAAAAAGATTTGTTCGCTGCTTCTGGACTCTTGACAAGTCACTTGCGTATGCGAGACATTATCCGGCTATAAACTGGACTACAAGCTACAGCGAATATACAGAGGATCTTGCTGAATTCTACATTCATAACGCAGGGCCTGATTTTATGGAATACAGACAGGAAATATCAAACATTCTTGTTGAAGAGAACAAGCTCATGGAGATAGTAAAGCTTATAGGTTCTGATGTTCTTCCTGACGACCAGAAGCTCATAATCGAAATAGCAAAGGTCGTTCGTGTGGGATTTTTACAGCAGAACGCATATCACAAGGACGACACCTTTGTTCCTCTTACCAAACAGCTGCTTATGATGAAGGCGATCATTCATCTTTATTCTGAAGCAAAACGTGCTGTTTCTGAAGGAAAGAGTGTAAGCAGTATAGTAAAAACAGGAATAATGGAAAAAGTTATAAAAATAAAATACGATATTCCAAACGACAAACCTGAGCTTTTTGATAATTATTTTACAGAAATATCCGATACGATTAACAAACTGAATGTTGAGGATGGATGGAGGTCTGAAAAATGAGTTTACAGTATGTAGGTTTAAATCAGGTTTCCGGACCTCTTATAGCGCTTGAAAATGTAAACGGCGTAGGATATGAGGAGGTTGCGTCAATAAAGCTTGACGACGGAACAGAACGTATAGGCCGTGTGGTAGAAATAATGGGAGACAAGGTGATCCTTCAGGTTTTTGAAGGAACAAAGGGTCTTTCTCTAAAGAATACAAAAACATCATTTACCGGAAAACCGCTTGAAATTCCTCTTTCTAAGGATATACTCGGACGAGTTTTTAACGGTGCAGGAAAACCGATAGATAACCTCGGATATATTTATCCGGAAAAGTACGCAGATATAAACGGTAAACCTCTTAATCCGGTTTCCAGAACATATCCAAGAAACTATATCCGTACAGGGATTTCATCTATTGACTGTCTTATGACTCTGATAAGAGGGCAGAAGCTGCCTATCTTTTCAGGCTCAGGTCTATCTCACAATAAGCTTGCCGTTCAGCTTGTAAGGCAGGCACAGATAGCAGATGACAGCGGTCAGGAGTTTGCTGTAGTGTTCGGAGCTATGGGCGTTAAGCGTGATGTAGCTGATTATTTCAGAAAAAGCTTTGAAGAAAGCGGCGTACTGCAAAACGTTGTAATGTTTCTTAATCTTGCTAACGACCCTATCATAGAGAGAATTCTTACCCCAAGATGTGCGCTGACAGCAGCAGAGTATCTTGCATACGAAAAAAATATGCATATTCTCGTTATACTGACTGATATGACCTCTTATGCTGAGGCGCTTCGTGAATACAGCTCATCCAAGGGTGAGATTCCGGGTAGAAAAGGATATCCGGGATATCTTTATTCGGATCTTGCTTCTATCTATGAAAGAGCCGGTATAATAAAGGGCTCACAGGGAAGCGTAACGCAGATACCTATCCTGACCATGCCAAACGATGATATAACTCATCCTGTTCCTGACCTGACCGGATATATAACAGAGGGACAGATAGTTTTTGACAGAAACCTTGATCAGACAGGTACCTATCCGGCTATCTCGGTTCTTCCGTCGCTTTCACGACTCATGAAGGACGGTATAGGTGAGGGTTATACACGCTCCGATCATTCAGCTGTTGCAAATCAGCTTTTTGCATGCTATGCAAGAGTGCAGGAAGCACGTTCACTCGCTGCCGTTATCGGAGAAGAGGAGCTTTCGGATACAGATAAACAGTATATGATGTTCGGTGTACAGTTTGAAAAGCATTTTATAAACCAGGGCTTTGATGAAAACCGTACAATAGAACAGACGCTTGATCTCGGCTGGGCACTGCTTTCGCTTCTTCCTGCATCCGAGCTTGACCGTGTTGATGAAAAGCTTCTGAATGAAAAATATGATCCGGAAGCTGCAAAAAGATTTCTTTGATATAAGGAGATGATTTTGTGACCGAACAGATTTTTCCTACCAAAGGAAATCTGATGAAAGCTAAAAAAGATCTTGCTTTGTCAAGACTTGGATATGAGCTGATGAGCAGAAAAAGAAACATCCTTATAAGAGAGCTTATGGAGCTTGTTGATTCAGCAAACGAGATAAGGTTTGAGATAGAAGAAACGTATAAGAAGGCGTACAGTGCTCTTCAGGAAGCAAACGTAAGGCTTGGTCTGATAGAAACCTTTGCAAAGGCAGTTCCTGTGGAGGAAAGTCTTTCTGTAAGCTACAGAAGTGTCATGGGTGTTGAGATACCTATGGTAAGCATTGAACCTGTTATGCCGGTAGCACCATATGGGTTTTATGATACTAACGCAGAGCTTGATGAGGCATATATTCTTTTCAGCCGTGTAAAGGTTATGACAGCTAAGCTTGCCGAAGTCGAAAACGGGATATACCGTCTTGCTGTTGCCATAAAAAAGACCCAGAAGCGTGCAAACGCACTCAAAAATATTCTTATTCCGAAGTTTACGGGAATATCAAAATATATCAGCGATAGTCTTGAAGAAAAGGAAAGAGAAGAGTTTTCAAGACTCAAGGTTATCAAGACACGAAAATCAGAAAAAAATGAGGACTAATTGATGTTAATATCAGCAGAAAAAATTTCAAAGAACTATGGAATGAAACAGCTCCTTGACGGTGTTTCGGTTTATCTTAATGAAGGAGACCGTATCGGTATTATCGGAATAAACGGAACCGGAAAAAGCACGCTTTTAAAAATTCTTGCAGGAGTATCACATGCAGACAGCGGAACTATCGCTTTAAAACCGGACCTTCAGATATCATATCTTCCACAGGACCCGGAAATGAATGAAAACCGTACAGTTATAGAGCAGGTTCTTGCAGATATGCCTTCTGAATACAGAGAAGTAAACGAATATGAAGCAAAGGCAATGCTTAACAAGCTTGGTATAAGTGACTTTGATGCGATCATAGGCTCGCTCTCGGGAGGCCAGCGTAAACGTGTTGCTCTTGCTTCAGCACTTATACATCCTGCCGATGTACTTATCCTTGACGAACCTACAAACCATCTTGACAGTGAGATGGTTTCATGGCTTGAAAACAGACTCAACAAGTTTTCCGGCGGGATCATCATGATTACTCATGACAGATACTTTCTCGAAAGAGTGGTTACCAGAATAACAGAGCTTTCAAGAGGTAAGCTCTACACCTATGAAGCTAATTTTTCAAAGTACCTTGAGCTAAAAGCACAAAAGGAAGAAATGGCTGAAGCAAGCGAAAGAAAACGTCAGTCCATACTCCGACGTGAATATCAGTGGATCATGCGCGGTGCACGTGCAAGAGGCACTAAAAGCAAGGACAGAATAGAACGGTATAACGAGCTTAAGGCACAGTCAGCGCCTGAGTATGATGATACTGCAAAAATATCCGCCTTGTCAGGAAGACTGGGAAAGAAAACCATTGAGCTTAAAAACATAAGAAAAAGCTTCGGACCCAAAACAGTCATAGATGATTTTTCTTATATTATTCTGAGAAACGATCGTATAGGTATAATCGGACATAACGGAGCAGGGAAGTCAACTCTGCTCAATATAATAGCAAAAAAGCTTACTCCTGACAGCGGCGAGGTCGAAACAGGAGAAACCGTAACTATCGGCTACTTTACACAGACTTCGGAAGAGCTTGATGAGGACCATAAGGTTTTTGACTTTATTCGTGATATTTCAGATTCTGTAAAAACATCAGACGGAACTTTTTCTGCTTCACAGATGCTTGAACGTTTTCTGTTTTATCCTGATCTTCAGCAGAGTCTTATAGGCAGACTGAGCGGTGGAGAAAAAAGAAGACTGTATCTTCTGAGTATACTTATGAAAGCTCCTAATATACTGCTGCTTGACGAGCCTACAAACGACCTTGATATCGAGACGCTGAGAATTTTAGAGGACTACATAGAAGAGTTCCCGGGAGCTGTTATAACTGTTTCACATGACAGATATTTTCTTGATAAGGTAGTTCATTCGATTTTTGAAGTCGGTGAAAACGGTGTTATCACCTGTTATACAGGAAACTACAGTGATTATGCAGAAAAGACGAAGGAAAAAAGGCAAATAAAAAAATCAGCTGATAAGGATACGGCCTCTGCTCCTGCTGCCAGGGAAAAGAAAAGCCACAGCCTTAAGTTTTCCTTCAAGGAAATGCGTGAGTATGAAACCATTGATGCTGATATCGAGGAGCTTGAGAACCGGATCGCTCTGTGTGAAAAAGAAATGTCCGAGCAGTCAAGTGACTATGTGAAGCTTCAGGAGCTTACGGATAAAAAAACCGAGCTTGAAAAACAGCTCGAATACAAAACTGAACGCTGGGTATATCTTAACGAGCTTGCAGAAAAAATAGAAGCACAGAAGAAAATGTAAAGTATTAAGGAAGCATCGACCGGTGTTTCCTTAAAAAACGGGGGAATTAGGTTTTTTGGAGAATAATACATTGAAAACAGATATCGTTGTGATAGGCGGTGGTGCATCAGGGATCGCTGCCGCACTTGAAATAAAAAAACAGCGTCCTGATACAGATGTTGTGATAGCCGAACGTCTTGACAGAATAGGAAAAAAGATACTCGCAACAGGAAACGGCAGGTGTAATCTGACAAACAGGGATTTGTCCGCCGGCTTCTATCACGGTTCAGTAAAGAACATGAACGAGATCATACATAACACAGAGGATTCTGTAGATTTTTTCAGATCTCTCGGAGTTTTATGTACAGCAGATGAAGAAGGCAGAGTGTATCCTTACAGCAAAAGTGCCGCATCGGTACTAAATGCACTCAGACTTAAGCTTGCGTCATACGGTGTACGTGAAGAGTGCGGCTTTTATGTTACCGGCATAGAAAAAAACAAAGGCGGCTATATAGTCATATCTGAAGACGGAAGAAGGATTTTTACAAAAAAAATAATAGTTTCATGCGGAGGATACGCTTCCCCTGTAAACGGAACAGACGGAAACGCTATAAAACTGTTCAGACAAATGGGCTATCGTACAGAAAAGATCTGTCCTGCGGTTGCTCCTCTCAGAACCTCACCCGAAGCCCTCAAGGGTCTCAAGGGCGTAAGGACTCACGGAAAAGTGTCAGCACTCTCATCAGGAAAAGTAATATCCTGTCAGACAGGAGAAATCCAGTTTACAGAAAACTCTCTGTCCGGAATATGTGTTTTCAATCTTGCGTATTTGTTTTCCGTGTATGAAGGCAATATGGAGCTTGAGATAGATTTTTTGCCGGAGCTTGCTGAGGACGAAGTCAGAAAGCTTTTCATGCAGATAAAAAATGCAAGAGCAGAGCATACGATTGAAGATTTTCTCAGTGGTGTTTTTGTAAAAAATCTATCTCTGTACATCACAAAAAGATTTGTACCACATCCGTTTACAGACAAGATATCATCTATTACAGAAAAAGAAATCTCAAAGCTTGCACAGGCTGTAAAATCCGTAAGATATACTGTTACAGGCTGCTCATCCTGGCAGAATGCACAGGCTACAGCCGGAGGGATCAGCGGTTCCTGTGTAGATGAACAGCTTTGCTCAAAAAAAGACAGCGGAATCTACTTTGCCGGAGAAATACTTGACGTAGATGGGGAATGCGGAGGTTATAATCTTGAGTGGGCATGGTCATCAGGAAAATGGGCAGGGAAGTATTGTGCGTTATCCTTGTAAAAAAAATTACTTGACATTACCAATGAAATATGCTATCATTTAGTTGTCAGTGGGCACATAGTTGTACGCAAAGACACCTGAAAACACATAGATTTGTACGCATATTGTGCTTAAAAATATTCAAAGCGTCGTTAAACCGATTTATTTTCTGTTTACGGCGTTTATTCTTGTATAAACGCAATACTTGTATTGTATTTTTCTGAATTGATTTTTAAAACTATGGGGGCAATTACCATATGAACTTTTTTTCTGGTTTTATACATACTGACGGAAGAATTCTGAAGGATGAGTCAGGTAAAGAATACATACTCAAGGGCATGGCTTTTGGAAACAATGTATGGACAAATCCCGCAACACCTCCGCGTGACTGTCATCATACACCTGACAGCTACAGAGAGCTTGCTGCGATGGGGTTCAACTCTGTTCGTTTTTATATAAACTACGGACTTTTTGAAGATGATGAAAACCCTTATGTATACAAAGAATCAGGCTTCAGGTGGCTTGATGATAATATAAGCTGGGCAAAGCAGAACGGGATACGTATCGTTATAAACATGCACTATCCTCAGGGTGGATATCAGTCTCAGGGTAAAGGAACAGAGCTCTGGCAGAACGAAGAAAACAGAAAGAGGCTTGTTGCTTTATGGAAAGAGATAGCAAGAAGATATAAGGACGAGCCGTTCATAATAGGCTATGGTATACTGAACGAACCTGTAGTACCTGCTCCTGACCCGAACATAGGAACACGAAAATGGGCTCTGCTTATGCAGAATACAATAAACGCAATAAGAGAAGTTGATAAGGCACATATAATCTTTTTGGAAAACATTCTTGCTTTTCAGGATGAAAAGGGCATCAAAATAGACTGGAATTCCAAAAACGATGAGAACAACTTTGCTCTTGCGGCAAATAACGACAACATAGTATACGAATTTCATTTTTACTCACCGTTTACTTTTACTCATCAGGGCTTTGACTGGGCTGATACAGGTGAATTCAACAAGGTTTATCCGAACGAACAGGAAGTATTTGCTGATGGAGTAAGATGGATTAACGGCACTTTTAACGGTGAGCCATGTGATATAGACAACACTGAGTGGCAGTACAGAGAAAGTGATCTTGTAACTGTTACTGAAGACGATCAGATAATCAGCTATGTTTTTCAGGCTCGCGATATAGGTGAAGACGGTATCGCATACGTCGATGATGTCGAAATAACCGAGTTTGACAAAAACGGCAAGCCTACACGTATCATATATGCGAACAACTTTGATACAACCTGTCCGATGTATTTCTGGGCAAATAACAATATAGGCTGTGGTGAATACGTAAAGAACCATGGCAGAAAAAAAGGCGGAAGCTATCTTGTTTCCGGAACTACCGATGACGCAAGCGGCAACATAGGATATTTTCGTCCCATAAAAGGCCGAAGCTACCAGGCAAGCGGATACTTTAAGGTCTGCAGCAATAACGAAGATGCAACCATTCGTCCGAGAGTCGATATCTGGACAGCAGAATCCATATCGTTTCTCAACAAGGATTTTCTGCTGAAAAAAATAAAGCCTTATATTGAGTTTTCCAAAAAACATAACGTTCCGATTTACTGCGGTGAGTTCGGAACAGGATCTGTAAGCTTCCAGGACGATAAGGGCGGAGACCGCTGGGTATCTGATGTTATAGATATTTTTAACAAGTACAGAATAAGCTACAACTATCATACATATCATGAGGAGTCATTCGGTTTATATAAGAACAGCCCGTTTGACGAACCGGGGGATAAGAACGAGATCCTTTATGATATCCTTAAAACAAAAAACTTTGAATAAAAAAATTTGTAACACATTTGTACTTCGGACAAATTTTAGACAAATTTTTTTCGTCAGAAACTGCCCGCTCCTCTTTGTGAGAGAACGGGCAGTTTTTTTAAATATTTTTAAGCATATCATCGATCTGAGCCTTCGGAAGAGCTCCGACAGCTGAGTTTATAACTTTGCCGTCTTTTATGATAACTATTGTCGGTATGCTTGATATACCAAATGCTGATGCAAGGCCTGATTCTTCGTCAACGTTTACTTTTCCGACTTTTACTTTTCCGCTGTACTCATCTGCGATCCGGCTTATGACAGGAGCGAGCATTCTGCACGGTCCGCACCACTGTGCCCAGAAGTCGAGAAGAACCGGTTTGTCTGAGCCTGCAACCTCGTGTTCAAAATTTTTTTCTGTAATGATTATTTCAGCCATAACAATAACCTCCTGTTAAACTATGATGTTTTTTTATGATTATATTATAATATAATCATAGAAGCTTTTCTGTAACCAGGTCACATTATAAAGTTTTTGTAACTGTTCAGCAACCTCTCCGCTTCACTTCGTTCAGCACCTCTCCTTAAAAGGAGAGCTGTCAGCGAAGCTGACTGAGAGGTAATATGACATTGATCCTGAATAGTTACAAAAATATATTAAAAAAGTGAACCGCAGTCTGAGATACGGTCCACTTCAGTGTTTGGGATGTGAAGTATTTTTTATCCGTTCATTATTTTCGAGATAGTATCAACTACCTCATCATAACAGCGTCCGCAGCCTTTTGAACATGAGGTTGCCTCCTGCACCGCACGGAAAGTATCAAATACATCATCAAGCTTTTTCATTTTGTGCATAGTGTCTTCGATGTCAGAATACGAAACCTTCATACAATGGCATATTTCGTAGTTTTCCATTTTTTACACCTCTGCTTAGGAATAAAATACAAACTGTGTCAAAAATCTTATGTTCTAACGTAAAAATCAAACTTGTCTATATTATAGTATGTCACTTTTTTTCTGAAAAAAACATTCTGTTATCAGTGTTTTTTTGCAGTAAGGAAGTTTTCAAGCTCCTTGTCGCCTACCTCAAACAATTCCACAAGAGGAGCTGTTCCGGGGTTGGTTGTGAAGATAAACATAAGTGCAAGATACATATTCCATGTCATGCCTCTCTGTTTCTTCTCGATAGCAAGAATAGTCTGTCTGCTTATTCCTGCGAGTTCAGCAAGTTCAGCCTGAGTGATACCGAGCTTTGCTCTGAAAACGATTAAGTTTTCGGTCATTCTTTCGATAAGTAAATTTTTTGTTTTCTTGTTCATGATTTTTACTCCAATCCGTACTTTACAATTTTAATCCTTAAAAAATCTTAAGTTTTAAACCTATATTTATTATATTCTATAATTTTATTTTTGTCAATTATAATTTTTTGCTATTTATGATTTTTTACGTATAAATACGATAAAAAAGAAAAGGCACCGTTAAACGGTGCTGAAAAAACAAAGTTTTATAATATAACAATATTATTTCAAAAAGCAATAGAATTTCAGACAGTAAAAATATCTTAATGTTTAAAAAACATTATTTTATTTCTTTAAGATAAAGCATCACCTTGCTTTGTATGTTTCCTGCAGCCTCCTCGGCACTCTGAGCACCGGCAAACATTATATCTGTCTGTTCCTCTATGATCTGCGCGATCCTTGTATCATAAACCGTATGCTCTGTTGCCCCTGATACAGCGGCCTTCAGTGTTTCGACTGTAGTTTTGTCGATGTTTTTAAGACGTATTGTTTTTCCGTTGTTATCTGTTGTAGTTATGTTTTCTGTTCTGCTCATAGCTATTTTTGCATAATCATCAAAAACTGATTTTTTAACAGGGAACGAATAACAGTATCCTGAAAATGAACTTAGCATATCATACTGTCCTTTATCTGACAGCAGTGTTTCTACAAACTTCCAGGCGGCATCTTTGTAAGGTGATTTTTCAGATATTGCAACAACATAGTCTGAGGATATTGTAGAAGTTCCGCCTTCGCCTGACGGAATACCCTTGAAGGAAACCTCCTCCTTGATATCGGTCTGCATAAAATAAGATATATCATCGAAGTTTGAAATAGTTCTTAATTCATATGAGCAAAGATTTTTTTCAAAACGTTTTTTATAATCCGAAGATTCATAAACAGATTGAAGTAAATCATCATCATCTTCAATTCCTGCTTTCTCAACATACTTCAGGAGATCTATAAAGTTTTCGTTTTCAAAACCACATGTTTTTCCTGAAAAATCAACAAATTCGTTTATGTTATTCAGAATAAAGTAATGCATAAGCAGTGAACGCTGCGGCTTGTATAAAACCTCGGAAGCATTGGTTTCCTTCACAAAATCTTCCATGGTAAGTCCGGAAACGTCTCCTATGATTGATTTTTTTCCGACAAGTACGTTCAGTCTGACACAAAGCGGGATCAGGTATTGTTTTTCGTCTGTTTTGTACATATCGATAACGTTCTCAAAGTATTCGCTCATCACCATGTTTTCACTGTTTTCCATATACCTGCTCAGATCGGTGAACATTCCGAGTGATGTATATCTGTTCATATCGAGATTTCCGTTATCAAAAACTATATCAGGTATGTCGCCTTTTATCAGCTCCATGTTAAGCTTTGCTGTTCCGTTGATATATTTGTCGTCTTCGTATTTTCTGTATTTGTTATACTCAAATATCTTTATTTTGTAATCAGGGTTGTTTTTATTGTATTCACATACCAGTTTTGTCAGAGAATCTGTAGCATAATCGCAGCCAATAGTTATAAGCTTTCTTTGCCGGATCCTCGACAGTGTTTCTTCATCCACTCTTTCAAAAATACGATAGATATAGTCGTGTTGTTCGGAATATTCGACAAGAACGGTATCTTTATCCAGTACACGTGCCCTGTTGATCGGATAACTGATATCCGAATCTACCCAGTTTATCACCTCAGTGATACTGTTATCAGAAAAAGAATAGCCATAAACACCATCGGATAGTGTGAGATAAAAATCATAGTTTTCATCACCTTCAGAATACACATCAGACGATACTCCGATATTGACATCCAGTGAATGTACTTTTTCGATGTTTTTTGTTTCATAGTTTATTCTGGAGATAACTCCTGTCATAGATTTATCATCGTATAAAATATAGTCGTCTCCCTGATGATGTGTAAATATGATACTATAACTGTTTGGAATATCAGTTGTTTTTTCTATTTTTCCGCTTTTGTCAGCAAAATGTATTTTTCCGCTTTCAGATATAACAAATGAGCCGTCCTGTCTTATTATAAAATCATCAAAATACGGAGACATATCTTCAGAGTAACTGAGAGGGATATTTCCGATTATCTTTCCTGAAGCATCGATTTTGTGAATAAACCACTTATTTCCTGCGTCGTCGTAGAGATAATTAAGTATGAAGATGTTTCCGTCCTTGTCAGAACTTATTTTTTTCAGAATATTGTTCCGACCTACAAAAGTATCAAAAACTCTGTTTCCGTTTTTATCAAATGCACTTATTCCGTTACCGGTTCGCAGTTCGTTTGTGTTGTACGAAGAAACGATCAGCATATTGCTGTCTATGTCTGCAGCAAAAGAGTTTGAATATTTTGCGCCGAGCTCTTTTTCAGCTGCGATATCGATAATAACTGTTTCTTCATCTTCTGTCAGGTTGTAACCGTAGATTTTTCCGTTTTGCATATATATAAGCTCATAGCCGCTTGTTCTGTCAGTGATGTTTCCGATTATCGGGATATAAAACGCACTCAGTTCTGTATCGTATCTTGCATAAACACTTCCGTCTGATGAGTTTATTTCGTTAAAACTGTACAGATTCTTTCCGTTTGTGTTTTGCGTTACTGACAGTACAGGATTGTTTTCAGAAGAAATAAAAACAGTTCCGGGCATTCCGTCCATGTCGCTGTTTATGTTTTCCGCCTTGTAAACTGTTTCATACTTATCTGAAAGCTTGTACATATCCACGCTGTTGTTACCGTTCCTGTAGAAAATATAAAAGCTTCCGTCATCTGAATGAAGTCCGCTGTGGCATACGGTACCGTTTTTAAGAAGGGATTTATCTAAAAGCTCCTTTTGTTCCTTTAATGTCATATCGCTGCTGTATGTTTTGTACAGCATCTCTGATATTTCTGTAGTACTGTTGTCAAGTATGTAAGAAAAAATTTTTATATCTCCGTTTTCTTCTTCCTCAATATCGATTAAAAATTCGTTTTCAGGGATCTCTGTTGTATAAGCAGTATCAAGAGACTGTTTATCGAGAAGTATAAGAAGTGTTTTTTCTTTATTTACTTTTTTAATAAAGATATATTTGTCGCCTATAAAATGACTTTGAATTTCACAATCATCGCCATCGTTATTCTGTCCAAGGTCCAGCTCGTATTTTTTCTTTTCAGTAAGATCATACAGAGCGGTATTCTTCGCTGATGTTCCGCCCGCAATATAGCCGCCCATATAGATCCTGTCGCCGATTTTCTGATAAACGTCAACAGAGAGCATTTCTTCAGGAGGAACTACTTCCTGTTTATCAAAAAAATAATTTTCTATTCTTTTTTCTGTGTTTTTTTTCAGATTTTTTTCCGGAGCGTTAAAACACATAAAAATTGCTCCTACGGAAAGAAGAATGACAGAAAATGCGATCATAGACAGTTTCTTAAAAGATGTCTTTTTCACGTTGATTACCTCCATATCAATGTTTTTTACGCCGCATTTTTCGTTGATATCAAAATCAAAGGAAAAATCAAAGATACGCGAATCATCAGACTTGTATATCTTTTCAAGCATTTTATCGAGATCTGCGTTATCCGGATGTTTTTTCATTCTGAAAACCTCCTTCTGATAAGTGACTTGGCCTTGTTAAGCCGTGATTTTACTGTTCCCACAGGAATTTTCAGGATTTGTGCGACGTCTTTTTCTGAATAATCATTAAAATATCTGAGACTAAGTATGGTTCTGTATTTTTCGGGAAGCTCTCTGATAGCTTCAATGAGCTCATCATATTTTTCGTTTCTTATCTGTTCATCGGCTATGGATGAGAGAAAAATATCCTTTTCATCGTTTGTATTGAACTGAATATTTTTCTTGAAGGAAAAACGTGCACAGTTGTCTTTGTATGTATTTATACAGATCGTAAAGAGCCATTTTTCAAAGGATCTTGACTTATCAAACTTATCATAGTTCTTTATTGCTTTGTACCATGTCTCCTGAAAAAGGTCCTCAGCATCCGCATAGTTGCCGCAAAGAGTACAGCATAGCCTTGACAGTGCCCTTTTGTGTTCAGCTACATATTTTTCAAATATTCTGTATTTTTCACTCATCTTTTCACCTCGCTTATTTTTTGTGAAAGCTTTCACAATATACTACGGATGATATATATAAGAAGTTCATTTTTTGAGGAATTTTTTAAAAAAAATATTCCCGATAAAAAAGCTCTCATGTATTGTAAAGCCTCTTAGTGTGTGGTATGATTAAAGTATACTATAAAGTTATGCACACATGTAGGTTTGGGGAGGGGTTACTATGAAAAAGAAAAAAAATCTTATGTGTATCGCGGCAGCGTTTTTTCTTGGAACGACGGTTGTTTCTGAAGAATTATCCCTGCATAAGATATATGCCGAAGATACCGTAACAGGAGATCTTGATTCGGACGGAGTTCTTGATACCGGGGATATCATAATGCTGGAACGGTATTTTTTCGGACTTGAAGGTATGCTTACTTCAGAACAGTGTGATTTTTCCGGAGATGGAGAGGTAAATATTCTTGATCTGTGTCTTATGAAGGAAAAGCTTATTTTTACAGGAACTGAAAATAATAAAATACATGTTTCAGATACATCCGGACTAAAGTCAGCGCTTTCTTCAGCAAAACCGGGTGATGAGATAATCCTCGCACCGGGAAAATACATCTATGAAGGCTCGACACCCAAAGGACGCATGTTCACAGGCGAAGCGGACGGGACAGAGCAGCAGCCTGTTGTTCTCAGATCAGAGGATAAGGAAAACCCGGCTGTTTTATCAGGAACAGATGTTGCTAAAAACTATGTTCTGACTATTACAGGAGACTACTGGATAGTACAGGATATCATAGCTGAGAACGCAGGGAAGGGAATCATTGTAGATAACTCAGATCACACCCGTATAATAAACTGTGAAGTCCGCAATATCGGACAGGAGGGGATACATCTAAGAGATGACAGTTCATACTGTCTTGTTGAGTCCTGCTATGTACATGATACGGGACTTACTAAACCGGGATACGGAGAAGCCATCTATATAGGAAGCTCAAAATCAACTACCGGATATGGCTATAACTGCGACTACAACACTATCCGTAACTGTCATCTCGGACCGAACGTTGCAGCAGAACACGTTGATGTCAAGGAATATACAACAGGAACGCTCATTGAGGGCTGTGTTTTTGACGGAACGGGAATAAGCGGTGAAAACAGTGCGGACAGCTTTGTGGATCTGAAGGGTAACGATTGTATTCTCAGAAACAGCACAGGCTACAGAAACGGCTGTGTGAACATAAACCGTGCTTTTGAAATGAACAGACTTGTTGAGGGCTGGGGACAGAACGCATATATCTATAACAACAAGGCATATATGGACACGCCGACAAATTCACTCGGCAAAAAAATGTACTTTCTGAACTCCTGGAACTGCACTGAAACTGTATGGAATAATTTTATGGCATATGAGGACAAAACTCTGTTTTCAGTTGACGATCCTGACGATAAGTGGAATTATTATAACTGCAACGGATTAACCTACGGCGATAGTTCACTTGAAGAAAGTATAGGAAGATAAAAAATACACAGCCTGACAAATCAAGCTGTGTACGTGGTTTATTTGGATTCGTTCAAAATATTCAGCATCTCAGACGGAGTGACAATAAAATCTTTTACAGGATAATGCTTCTGATTACCTGTTACAAGATAAGCATCATCATCACGTTTTTCCATTGCAACTTCATAGAAAACAAGGTCATCCATATCAATCAGTATTTCACCTGTTGGTGTAGGATTAACTTCGATACCATTAGAAATAATGGAGTTGATAACTTTTTCTATTGTTTCTTCTTTAAGATGAAACTTGGTTCTGCTTAATACTTCTCTGTATTCTTCAATGATGTCAGCGTGATATAACGGAATAATTCTTCCGGCAAGCATTTCTCGCAGCACAAGATTCGGTGAAGATTGCGGATTCTTTGTTATAAGAGCTGAAACAACTACATTGGTATCAACCACGGCGTATATCTGCATTTTTATCTCCTGTTCTTTCTGACTTCTGCGATTTCAGCATTGATTTCATCAAGTGTCATTTCAGGAACATCTGCAGCCTGTTGTCTTAATTCTTCAAATGCCGCAAGTCCTTCTGCTCTTGTAACCTTAGTTTCAGGCAGAGTAGTTTCAAAAGGAATGCCACGAACCATTTTGCTTCGAACCATAAACATTCTGAAAGCAGTCGGAAGATCCATGCCAAGTGCATTGTAGATTTCACTTACTTCATTTTTTAATTCACTATCTACACGAAACTGAACCAAAACCTGATTATTAGCCATAAAATCACCTCCTGAATGCATGAAAAGTGTATGCGTTTATCTTACACTTGTATTGTATCATTATTTGAATGTTATGTCAATATATACACCCAAAAACATAAAACGTACCCTTGACACACAGAGCGTCAGGGGTACGTTTTTTATTCTTCATTCAGAATACTGAGGGCTTTTGAGTATTTTTCCTTCCAGTGTTCTTTTTTTGCGTCAGTTTCAGGAGTTTCTGATACGATCCTTGAAAAATCAGAGTTGTGCGCTATATCGGCAAGCTTTACGGCTTTTGCTATAGGGTTTGATCTGATTTTTTTTATATATTCATAATAATCCGTTCCTTTTTCATGAGTCATAAGTCTGAGAGCGTTTATGACTTCAGCGGGGAATTCTTTTTCAAGCATATCCATTGTGATGTCAGTGTCCTCAACCACATCATGAAGGAGCGCAACGCACACGGATAGCTCATCTTTCATTTGTTCGGCAACATGATACGGATGAAAGACATAAGGTATCCCGTTTATGTCGTGCTGTCCGTGATGTGCTTCATATGCAATTTTCATGGCCTTGTTTGTAAGTTCGGTATAAATCATTTTTTTATCACATCATTTCTGAAAATAAATATTTTTTCTGTATATTTATTATACAGCAATTTTACTTTTTTTGCAATGACATAGTGAACGAAAAAAATATTTTTTCAGTCACTATTAGCCGATATGAACAGATGTGCAAGGCAATATTAATAATTTTATGATCAGATCATCTTTTTTCCAAAGTTACGTATATCTTTATTACTATGTCTTTTTTATTGTTTTCTTGTAGTTTTTATGGTATAATTGAATAATAGTAAACGTCAAAAAAATTTGTCTTTTACTATTTTGAAAAGGATGTGATCGAATGGCTTTTGTTGAAATGAAAAACGTATACAAAAGATATCGTATGGGTGAAGTAACGATAAACGCATCAGACGGTATTGATTTTACTATTGAAAAAGGGGAGTTTGCTGTTATAGTAGGAGCGTCAGGAGCAGGAAAAACAACTGTTCTGAACATGCTTGGCGGCATGGATCTGTGTGATGAAGGGAATATCATAGTTGACGGTAACGACATAGCAGGCTATTCCAAAAAAGAAATAACATCTTATCGCAGATATGATATAGGCTTTGTTTTCCAGTTCTATAACCTTGTTCAGAACCTAACAGCAAAGGAAAACGTTGAGCTTGCTGCCCAGATATGTAAAAACGCTATGGACAGCACAGAAGTCCTTGAGCTTGTAGGGCTCGGTGACAGAATAAACAACTTTCCTGCACAGCTGTCAGGAGGAGAGCAGCAGAGAGTTTCGATAGCACGAGCACTTGCCAAACGTCCTAAGCTTCTGCTATGCGACGAACCTACCGGTGCTCTTGACTACAATACAGGCAAAAACATTCTGAAGCTTCTTCAGGATACCTGCAAAAACACCGGAACAACTGTAATAGTCATAACTCATAACCTCGCTATCACTCCGATGGCAGACAGAGTAATAACTATAAAAAACAGTAAGGTAGATAAGATATCAGTAAATAAAAACCCTGTGCCTGTAGAAACAATAGAATGGTAGGTGCTATATGAAAAATGCACTTTTTACCGATACGCTCAGAAGAATAAAAAAAACAAAGGGACGTTTTTTTTCGATAATGGCAATCATAGCTATCGGCTGTGGTTTTTTTGCAGGAGTAAAAGTAACAAGTCCCGATATGAAAAACACCGCAGACCTATACTATAAGGATAAAAACCTTATGGACATACGTCTGGTATCAACGTTCGGGTTTGATGATGATGAAATATCACAGATCAAAAACTCAGATAACGAAATAAACGGAATATCAGGCGGATACTCTGCCGATATGTTTCTTCTTATGAAAGACGGAACAAGCGAAATAACAAGAGTATATTCAGCAGACCTATCCCTGCTGAATGAAAAATCCTCCGAATATATAAGCAGGTTTACACTTCTTGAGGGACGTTTGCCTGAAAAACCGAACGAATGCCTTATAGAAGCCAATACCCCCGACGAATACGATATCGGTGATACACTGACTCTTTCCTCGGGAGACAGCGAAACAGATACGTCTGATATCCTCGACTACGATACGTTTACCGTTACAGGAAAGATATCATGGGTAAAGTACGTTGACTTTGAAAGAGGAACAACTACAATAGGAAACGGAAGTATAGGCAGTTATCTTGTAATCCCTGACGAAGCGTTTGCTTATGAATACTATACGGATGTATATATAACATACCTGAACACTGCCGGTATGGATTCTTTTGATGAAGAATACAAGGCTTTCATAGAGCATAAAACAGATGAGCTCGAAAAGCTATGCAACCGGATCCACAGCAGCCGTTTAGGAGAAATCTCCGATGAGATCACCGACGCAGAAAAAGAGCTTGCCGACGGAAAAGCTGAATATAACGACGGTGTCGAAGAATATGAAAGCAGTATTTCTGAGGCAGAAGATGAGATAGCCAAAGCAGATGAGGAGATTGCTGATGCAGAGCAGAAGCTTGTCGATGGTGAAAAAGAATATAACGACGCTGTTAATACTTTTAACGCCGAAATCTCAAAGGCACAAAAAGATCTTGATATTGCCCAGTGGAAAATAACTCAAAGCGAAAAAGAGCTTGCTGACGGAAGACAAAAATACGAAGAAGGTATGAGCGCCTACAACTCCGGAGCAGAAGAGCTTAAGCGAGGCAAGGAGGAGCTTAGCGCCAAGGAAGCCATGCTTGAAAACGAAGCAGCTCAGCTTGAAGCTGCAAAAGCAGGACTTGACTCCCTTGCCGGTTTTACTGAACAGATGTATACAGCAAGCCTGCCCGAAGACAGTGAACAGCTGACCGCTCTTGTGAACGGTTTTTCTGCGTTTGATACACCTGAGCTTTCAGTAAGTGAAACAGCGTTTGCATATGCGGTGCTTTCTCCTGATGATCCGCAAAAAACCGTACTGAAGGGTGTACTCGAAAGCGTATGTGAAAGCATGCGTGTCAAACTCACCGAAGCTCAGAATACGATATCATCAGCCCGCACCGAGATCTCAGCTGCGTGGGAAACGATAAAAGCAAACGAAGAACTCCTCAACGCATCACACGCAGAGCTTGTATCCGCTGAAGCGCGTCTGAACGAAGGCGCAAGACAGCTTGAGAGCGGAAAAGCGGAGCTTGAAAAGGGCAGAAGAGAGTTCTATGACAAAAAAGCTCAGGGAGAAAAAGAACTTCTTAACGCCCGTCAGGAAATAGACGACGGAAAAGCTGAGCTTGAAAAAGCCAGAACAGAGCTGCTCGATGCAAAAGAAGAGTTTGAAGAAAAACGTCTGGAAGGTAAAGAAGAGCTTGAAAAAGCAAAAACAGAACTCGATGACGGACAGGAGGAGCTTCTTGAGGCGAGGGAGGATTTTGACGAGCTGACGGATAACCTCAAGTGGTATGTTTTTGACAGAGACTCAAACACGGGCTATGCTTCATTTGGAGAAGACGCAGACCGAGTGGATTCTATAGCAAGAATATTTCCTATATTCTTCATACTTGTTGCTGCTCTCGTATGCCTCAATACCATGACAAGAATGGTAGAAGAACAAAGAACCGAGATAGGCACATTAAAGGCACTCGGTTATAACAACTTCACTATCATAGCTCAGTTTCTTTTTTATTCTGCAGTTGCAAGCATAATAGGTTCTGTAGCAGGCTTACTCATAGGGTTCAATCTGTTCCCGAGAGTTATTTTTGAAGCATACAGACTTATGTATGACTATCCTGATGTCATATGCACATTCCGTATGGACTATGCTGCAGGCTGTATACTGGTTTCTCTCCTGTGTACCTGTGCTTCATCTGTATGGGCGTGTATAAAAGAACTTAACGGACAGCCGGCACAGCTTATGAGACCCAAGCCTCCGAAAAACGGTAAGCGAGTTCTGCTTGAGCGTATTCCGTTAATATGGAAGAAGCTTAGCTTTAACGCTGCAGTTACTATAAGAAATATTTCACGATACAAAAGCCGTGTGCTTATGACTGTTATCGGAATAGGCGGCTGTACCGCCCTTATGCTTACAGGCTTCGGACTCAGAAACGCTATTTCCGTTATCGTTGATCTCCAGTTCGGAGAAATAATAAAATACGATACTCTGTGTACGTTTTCAGAAGAAGACAATGAGAAGTATGAACTTCTGAAAAAAAATATATCAGAAACAGATAGCGTCACCGAATACATGTTCGGAATGCAGAAAAGCGTTACTGTAAAGTGTAATGGGAAACAGAAGGAAGCATATGCAATAGTTCCTGAAAACCCTTCAGAAATATCAAGCTTCATCACACTGCGGCGCAGACTCGGAAGAAACGCAGAGCATAAAAAATCCGATATATTCAGCATTAACGACGAAGGCGTTATCATAAACGAAAAGCTTGCAAAGCTTCTTGGCGGAATAAAAGCAGGAGATGAGATCGCTTTTGAAGATACAGATGTTAAAGCTGTCGTAACCGCAGTTACTGAAAACTACTCTCAGAACTATGTGTATTTTACACCGGAGCTTTATCGCAGTGTGTTCGGCGAATACGACAACAACATTTTTTATCTGAACATAGAAGATAACGCAGACACAGACGCTATCTCAAAAGAAATACTTGAAAACACTCAGGTAACATCCGTAAACTTTATGGAACATGCAGGGGATACCTTCAGACAATTGATAAAGAGCCTGAATGCGATAGTATATGTTATCATCGGTTCATCAGGAGCACTTGCGTTCGTTGTTCTCTACAATCTCTCGAACATAAACATATCTGAAAGAATAAGAGAGCTTGCAACGATAAAAGTACTTGGCTTTTATGACGTAGAAGTAGCTTCATACGTATACCGTGAAAATACAGTTTCCGCACTTCTCGGCATGGGAGCAGGACTTTTCGGAGGAATCTTCCTTAACAGATTTGTAGTGAACACTGCTGAAGTTGATGTGGTAATGTTCTATCCTGATATCCCTTTGTCATGCTTTGTCTTTGCTGCTTTATTGACGCTTGTATTTACCTTGTCTGTAAACGCAATGCTATATATCAAGCTAAAGGACATTGATATGGCAGGTTCTCTGAAGGCTATCGAATAGCCGTAAAGCTGATCTGAACAAAATATTGATTTATAGTGAAAGTCAGATTTGTTTTGATGTTCACTATAATATAGCCGCATAGTCTGTCTGAAAAAGAACAGAGTATGCGGCTTGTTTTTTGCCTTGCACATCTGAATTTTACAATTATATGGACTAATATTATCAATTTTATTGTTTTTTTATATGTTTTGTGATATAATTTAATTGGATTTAACGAAGGGAGGGGACAGGTATGAATACAAACAAGGATCTGAACTACAGACTGTTTGTTCAGAGAGAACAGGAGTTTGTTCGTACCGATATTAAAAGCGAGTTTGAAAAATACAACACGATAAAGTACGGAGACGTGGAAAAAGTAGCGGAAAACTTTAAAAAAATCAGAAAAAACTTTTACGCCGGCAAAGGAACTCTGTCAGACAATCCGCTTCGGAACAACATTTATCATCTGGTTGTTGCCGCAGGAATCATAGCACGTATCTGTGTTGACGGAGGTATGGAGCACGATGTTGCATATACTCTCAGCGATATTTATATAAGAAAAGCAGATGTTGCCAAAACCCCCGACGAGGTTATAGATCTTATAGAGGAGATGCAGCTGGATTTTGCGGCAAGAATGAAAGAAATACGTAAGCTTGACGCTGTATCACTTCATGTCAGACGTGCTGTTGACTATATATACGAACATCTTCATGAAGCACTTACTCTTGAAAAATTAGCGGAAAACGCCAACCTTAACCCGAGTTATTTTTCAAAGCTTTTTGCAAAAGAAACCGGATCTACTGTAAAAGCATATATCATCAACGCCAAAGTCTCAACGGCTCAGAATATGCTCAGGTACTCTGATTTTTCGCTTTCGGATATAGCTTTTTCACTCGGTTTTTCATCACAGAGTGCGTTTACGTATGTTTTCAGGAAAACAACCGGAGTGACTCCCGGAAGCTACAGAAACATACACAGCTTCAGAAGCTTTGATCTGGATTAACATGATACTATGTATGAGGAAAAATATTATGAAAAAAAGATTTTTACTGTTATGTGCCGCTTTTTCAGTACTGTCAGCGACCCTTCCTTTTTCAGGAAGCACCTGTACTGAAGCTCTGGCATCGGAAGAAACGATAAAAATACTCTCTGTTGGAGATTCTATAACTGACGGATACGGAACAGAAGGCTCATACCGTAAGTTTTTATACAAGGAGCTTACTGACAGCGGCTATTCTATAGATATGACCGGTCCTAATCATTCATGGGGAGATGGTCAGTATTCTGACAATACTACAGGCGAAAGCTTTTCTTATGATGCTGCTCACTGTGGCTTCAGCGGATATTCTATCTGTGAATACAACGGAAGAAACGGCATACTTGAAACACTTAGTTCAGGAAATTATCTTGAAGAGTATCACCCCGATATCGTTATTCTTCAGATAGGTACAAACGATATTATTGACAATCACGATATAGAAAACGCAGGAAAAAGACTCGATACACTCGTTACCTATATTCTTGAAAATATTCCTGAGAGCTCTGTTCTCTTCGTAACAACTATTCCTGATCTTGCGCCAAACGAACCTGATGTTTATCCATGGTTTTCAAACTACAGGCATTCGGCAGACTGGACAAAGGAATACTCCGACGAGGAGGTTGAAAAAGCTGTTCTCTCTCAGATAAAAAACTATAACAGTCAGGTTAAGGCACTGATAGAGAAAAAGCAGTCAGATGGTATAAAAAACATTATCATCGGAGATATAAACAGTGTTGTGGATAATGTTTCTGCACAGCTCAAGGACGGCGTTCATCCGAATGATACAGGCTATAAGCTTATGGGCGAATACTGGGCAGAAAAACTTAAGGCATATCTCTCGGAAACTTCTGATGTTATTCCTGACAACAAGTATTCCAAAGGAGATGCTGACTGCAACGGTTCAGTAACTGCATCTGATATTTCCGCTCTTCAGAAGCATCTTCTGGGAATTACATCACTTCAGAAGGAAGGATACAGCACAGCAGATATAAACGATGATAAGAAGATAAATATTCTTGATCTTTTATTGTTAAAAAACATGATGATAAAATGATAACACGGAGGTGTCAGACATAATGAAAACTATCACAGTAACCGGAACAGGAACTCTGTCAGTTGTTCCTGATACCGTCAGAATCGTTATGACCATAAAAGAAACAGAAAAAGAATACGATGATACTATTGAAAAATCAGCAAAAATGACTGGTCAGCTCAAGGATTCCCTTAGAACTCTTGGGTTTGAAAAGAAAGATATCAAAACACTTTCTTTTAACATAAACACCGAATATGAAAGCTATCATAACGAGGAAAATATATGGAAACAGCGTCTTGTCGGATATACTTTCATACACAGAATGAAGCTTGAGTTTTCCTCTGACAGTCAGCTCACAGGAAAAGTACTCTATATACTCGGTCATTCTGAGCTAACACCTGAGTTTTCTATCGAATATACAGTTTCAGATCCTGAAAAATCCAAAAACGAGCTTCTGAAAAAAGCTGTTTCCGACTCAAAGAAAAAAGCCGGAGTCATCGCTAAAGCCGCAGGTGTAAGCCTTGGAGATATTTTATCGATAAATTATTCATGGACGGATATAGAGCTTGTTTCACGCCCTGTAAACAGCATGCTTCTTTCGTGCTCAGCGATGAAAAGAACCGAAGAAGAAGTAGCGATAGATATTGAGCCTGATGAGATAAGGGTAACGGATAGTGTTACTGTTGTTTGGGGGATGGAGTAGGAGACGTACATGATGTTCTGATAAGGAGATTTTTATGACTGAGTATAATAAGCTTATAAGAGACAGGATTCCTGAAATAATAGAAGGAGCAGGAAAGAACTGCATAGTTGAAGTGATGGACGATGAAACCTATATAAAATATCTGGATAGCAAGCTAAGCGAAGAACTTGCTGAATATCAGGCGGATAAATCAATAGAAGAGCTTGCTGATTTGCTTGAGGTCATATATGCTGTTGCTGCTGCAAGAGGCTGTTCTGCTGAAGAGTTAGAACGTGTGCGAATAGAAAAAGCTGAAAAGCGTGGTGGCTTTGAGAAGAAGCTACTGCTGAAGGGTGTGATCTGATATGCCGGTTATAAAGTCATCAAACGCAGGAAACAGCAGTGCCGAAGAAAAATTTGTTCAGCTTTTCTGTGATGTGTTCGGAGCTGAAAAGGGAGAGTTTGTTTATTTGCAGCATCCTTTTGTAGATATTTACGGCAATCACAGAACGATAGATTTTGCTATCAGGACAAGTGACAGCAGGATTGCGTTTGAGATTGACGGAGAAACATGGCACAATCCGGGCAAGATATCACAGGACAAGTATACTGATGATCTTTTAAAGCAGAACAGTCTGGTGCATGAAGGATGGAAGGTTTTTCGTTGGACAGATATTCAACTGCAGAAAACTCCGGAACGTGTAAAGGATGAACTGATTACTTTTCTTGGATATTCGCCTGCTCTTACATATATTGATACTGATCTTCCCGGACAGAAGGGAGCAGTTTTTGAACTTAGAGAACATCAGGAAGAGGCTCTTGCAAATCTTTTGAAGATGAAAGAAGAAGGAAAAACAATTGCACTTGTTCAGGGAGCAACAGGTTCAGGTAAATCAGCTATCGGTGTTATTGATGCAAAGCGATCAGGCGGCAGAACATTGTTTCTTGCTCATACAAAAGAACTTGTGGAGCAGGGGGCAAAAAACTTTGAAAATCTGTGGGGAACAGTGTCTGTCGGAAGGTTCTATGAGGATTATCATGATACTGACACTCATGTTGTATGCGGAAGTATACAGAGTATTACACGAAACCTCGACCTATTCAAGCCCGATGACTTTGATTATCTGATAATTGATGAATGTCACCACGCCTCCGCAAAGAGTTACATCAGTATTCTCAGTTATTTTAAACCCGGATTTACACTCGGACTAACTGCAACACCTGAAAGAGCTGACGGAGAAGATTTGCTCGAAGTGTTTCAGAATGTAGCTCATAAACTGGATATAAAAGAGGCTGTAGAAACAGGAGTTTTATGCCCTGTACGATGTATTCGTGTAAAAACCAATATAAATATGAATGATGTCAGAATCAGTGGTTTCAAGTACAACTCACTTGACCTCGAAGAAACTATTATGATTCCTGACAGGAACAATCTGATCGTCAACACCTATCTTGAATATGTAAACGGAAAGTCAACCGTTATTTTCTGTACTTCTGTAAATCACGCAGATACGATTGCTTCTATGCTGCAGGATAAGGGTGTGCGGGCAGAAAGTGTATCCGGCGGTACAAAACCACATATCAGAAAACAGATACTAAAAGATTATGCCGAAAAGAAAACACAGGTTCTCTGTGCGTGTGATCTTCTGAATGAAGGATGGGACAGCCCGATAACCGAGGTTCTGTTCATGGCACGTCCTACTATGTCAAAAACGATCTATATGCAGCAGCTCGGCAGGGGTATGAGAACTCATGAAGGTAAAAACTTTCTGATGGTATTTGATTTTGTTGACAATGCAAATATGTTCAACTGTCCTTACTCCCTTCACAGAATACTGAATCTTAGTGAGTATGTTCCGGGAGGTATGGTTTTAGGCACAAAGCATGGTATTGCATGGGACAATGATATGTTCAGAAAAGGCGAAAAACCTTCTGTACTTGTTGATTTTCCGGTTCATACTATGGACTATGAGATAATCGATCTGTTCAACTGGCAGGATAAAGCAAGCCGTATGTATTCGCAGATGGAACTTGTACGCCATGTTTCTGTTCAGGAAGAAACTATCAACAAGTATATAAAAGACGGAAAAATCATTCCGGACATGGATGTTCCTATCAGCGAGCATAAGATACTGCATTATTTTGAACGTAAGAGAGTAAAGGAATACTGTGAAAAATTCGGCTGGACTGAAATTACCGCAAGTAACAGAAAAAAGTTGTTCCTTGATTTCTGCAAAAAAATGAATATGTCATATTCATACAAACCCGTGTTTCTTATATCTTTTTTATCATGCATGAATGAAAACGGTGAAGCTGAACTTGATGATATAGCAGATTCATTTGCTCAGTATTATGAAGACCGCTTAAAACAGGGACTACCGGCTGAAAAGAAAAACTGTATTTTCACGAGAGGCAGTTACACTGCTAAAGATGTAGAAACACTGATTCTGTCAAATCCATTCAGACGTTTTGAGGATATGGGGTATATGCATCACTCAAAGTATCTGGGCATCCTGCAGATTGACAAAAGCATTATGAAATCATTTGATGAAAATGACCTGTCAGAACTGCTTACGTACTGCGGAGAGGCACTTGATAGGTATTGGAAATGAAGAATGACAGGGGATTCAGAAGATAAAAAAGATCTTGAAAAAGCATAAGGCACGCATTTATTCCACGGTCCGCTTGACAATGATCCTCTGGTAGTGTGATATTGCGACGCATAATGCTACCTGGCTAACAGCCTATCACACTGCCACTCATTGTAAAGCGGCTTTCGCAGCATAAAAGCTTATCGACTGCAAAAGGTTAACTATTAACAGAACAACGTTATGCCACCACAATTTTATATTTAAAACTTTTGGAGAAAAAGTTGTCAAGTAATATTGACAATTTCAATATATGGCATATATTTTGATATACTGTTGTCCTGTAAGGAGGCAGTAATCAAAATGAATATTTATGAATTATCTTATGTAGCTACAGTCATGTGCTACAGGAACATTGATAAACTTGAAGAACGTCATGTCGTTTGTGGTAAAACTGATGAAAACTTGTATGTTGTTATTTATGAGGAGTTTGGAAGACGATTTGATATGTTGATTAATGTAGTGACATCTAGAGCATTAAATGAAGAAGAGGAAGCGTTTCTTTATTATATGGCTATATGTTGCAGAGGTTATAGACAGTGGGATAAACCTCGAATTATTAAAGAAACTATCGATTGTGGTTTTGTTGATTTTGTACTGAAAAATGTAAATAAAGCTTGCTATGGACATAAAAGACTGAGTGAAGAAATGATGAAAAAGCTGAACAAATCAGTTCATGACCGAGTTTTTACGCATTTTGTTCTGAGTGAATTGCAATAATGTAGCAACAGGTATTGTTGAATGTTTCTATAAAAAATATGTAATGCAAATGCTTTTTTTCATCAAGCAGTATTTGCAACTTACTATTTAATATAAATTTACGTGAAATATCAATAATTAGTGAAAGGGGTATTGTTATGAAAATAGAAATGGGAGAGTCGCTTTTTTATTCATGGTTACGTCACGTAAAAGAGTGTCAGATAGTGCAAACAAACTGGAAGGTATCTACACAATGGCAATTAGAAAACACAGATGAATTAGAGCGTATGATGTCGGTAGTTGATACGTATTATTCGCAAAAGTACGAATACCATATTTTCAGAGGTAATACTTCTTTGTATCAATTGTTGCAGCAAGGAGAATGCGATGTTCTCGGTGTTTCTGTTCAAAATAGCGGAGTAAAATATTATGCTGTTGATGTTGCTTTTCATGAAGCAGGGTTGAATTATGGCACAAAAGAGGTTACTGTTATGAAAGTCCTTGAGAAATGTGCAAGAACAGCGTTTTGTTTGCATGGCTATCTTAATACTACAGAAGCGGAAATTATTTTTGCATCTCCTAAAATCAATCCGGCTGTGCTTTTAGAGCTTACTCCATGTATAGAGGAAATGAATGAAATATTTACAGATAACAAATATGATTTCAGATTTCGCGTAATTGCTAATGATGAGTATAACGACCTTGTTCTAAAACCGATTCTTATTGCGAGTGAAGGTATTTCCGATACTTCTGAATTATTTTTACGTAGTTATCAAATGTATAAAATGTTTTCTGCAGAACGCAACAGTGCGGAAAGAATTCAGAGAAGAACGAAAAACTTGGTATCGCATAGCGAATATGATGGTGCAGATGCATATAAAGAATTAAAAGTTGGAAAGTTAGCGCAAGTGATATTAGGAAGAATGATTGCAGACGGTTATGCTTCTGATGAAGAGATTGAAGAAATGCAGACTTTCGAGTATAGTAAAGAGCATTTTGATTTGCAATTTCCACTATTAGTCAGAGATGATGCTGAATATTCAAAAGTTCGCTATTATGCCAAACCAATATATGTAAAAGGACAAGCATACTTTATGTGTTCTCAATGGTATGAAACATCTGCCAACAATGACAGACCATACCTTTTAAGATGGATTGAAGAACATATAGACAGAACGTGAGGTGCGATTATGGATTTGCAGTTAAACCAAATACTGAATCTGTCATCTGAAGAGATAGATAACAGTAAAATAGAATTTAATATGCAGGCTGGAAGCGGTGGTCAGCCTTTTCTGGACCGTTGGCTTAAACACAGCGATGCAGAGAAAATATCCGGTACCTGTACTGATTGTTCTTATTGGGGATGGTATGGGAAGCAACGAAATTTTTATCCGGGACAGTGGGTGTTCAGCTTCGCACGAATGACAGATGATGAATGGCTGTTAATTTCTGTGGCAGAAATAATTTGTGTCCCTGATGATGAGTGGGCAAAGATAAATGTGCTTGAAAGATACGCACCTTTGTTTGGTAGGTTAATCATAAAATGTAAGAAAGGTAATACATTTTCACGATATGTTTTTAATCTTAGTACGTATCTTGAGCAGGCGACAGTAAAAGAAATACTGCCTTGTTTATATAGCGGTGAAACTTTTGAGGGCTATGACAGAGTTCATCTTCCATACCATCGTCTGTCTGATATTTTTAACGGAAGAATTCTTCCTACATACTATGAGGCATTAAAGAAGATAACAGGTGTGTACTGTTTAACGGATACACATACTGGAAAATTATATATTGGATCTGCTACAGGAGAAGAAGGTGTTGCTCAAAGATGGGGTAATTATCTCGATTCCAAACATGGTGGAAATAAAAAATTGATTGCTTTATATGAGCAAAAAGGTTCTGAATATTTTGAAAAATACTTTACTTACACGTTACTTGAATATTTCGGACTTTCTTATGACCCGATAAAAATTCTTGAACGTGAGCAGTATTGGAAGATGTGTCTGGATACTATAAGGAATGGTTACAACGATAATTAAATGGATAGAACTAAGAGTATGAAAATATATCCTTGAAATAAATTAAAGCGATATATAGAAAAATTGTAACTGTTCAGCACCTCAGTCTTCAATAGCATAAAAAGTATTACCTTCAAAAACATTCAAGATAGCCTGAAAAGCATTTTTACCATGTTTTTTAGC
>SVNR01000071.1 GCA_015066815.1 Ruminococcus sp. | reverse complement strand
GTTGCAGACCATTGCCTTACCACTTGGCTATAGCGCCGTATAAGAGCGGATTACGAGGCTCGAACTCGCTACCTCCACCTTGGCAAGGTGGCGCTCTACCAGATGAGCTAAATCCGCATATAAACGACCTGAATGGGACTCGAACCCACGACCTCCGCCGTGACAGGGCGGCGTTCTAACCAACTGAACTACCAGGCCATTAGTGGGAACAATAGGGCTCGAACCTATGACCCTCTGCTTGTAAGGCAGATGCTCTCCCAGCTGAGCTATGCTCCCGTTCGTTATCAGATCTCCCT
This sequence comes from Ruminococcus sp., assembly GCA_015066815.1. Classification (GTDB taxonomy): domain Bacteria; phylum Bacillota; class Clostridia; order Oscillospirales; family Ruminococcaceae; genus HUN007. The sequence continues at coordinate 9,805 of SVNR01000071.1, read as the reverse complement.
GACAACGTAATTAATTATACTACAAAATCATTATCTTGTCAATACTTTTTTCAAATTTTTTTTGAAAAATTTTATTTTTTTAATTTCAGCAGATCTTCAGGCGTAAAAACGTATTTTTTATTGCAGAAGTGACACTGTACTTCTGTTTCTTTCTGTTCTGAAGCCATGCTTTCAAGCTCTTCATGACCAAGGCTTATAAGGGCTCTCGATACACGCTCTTCACTGCAGTCGCATCTGTATTCGACAGTTGATTCATCAAGAAGATTTGGCTCAAGTCCGTGGAGAAGCTTAAGAACAAGCTCTTCCATGGTTATGCCTGAAGTCATCATCTGTGTTACAGATGGAAGTTTATTTACGTTTGCTTCAATAGTTTCTATAACTGAATCACTCGCAAAGGGGAGAAGCTGAATAAGATATCCACCGGCTTTGTTTACTGTCAGATCAGGGTTTACGAGTACGCCGAGTGCACACACAGTAGGGACCTGCTCGCTCTCTGCAAAGTACTGAGTAACATCCTCTGCAATCTCTCCGGTTACAAGGTTTACCGTGCCTGTGCATGGTTCCTTGAGGCCTATATCCTTTATAACAGAGAGTGTGCCTTCTTTTCCGACAGCTCCTGCTACATCAAGCTTTCCGTATTTGTTGAGAGGGAGTTCAACAACAGGATTGCTTATATAACTCTTTACGTTCCCTTTATAGTCAGAAACAGCTATCAGAACGCCTGACGGACCTTTTCCGTCCAGTCTTATAGTTACAGAGTCTGATTTGTTTTTAAGCATATACCCCATCATAGAGGCTGCTGTAGTAAGTCTGCCAAGAGCCGCTGTTGTTACAGCTGATGTCTTGTGTATTTCTTCTATTTTTGCTACTATATCTGTTGTATCAACGGCCATTGCAACTACAGATGCATCAGCCGATATTGCTCTTTTTAAAATTCCCATTTTGTTTAACCTCTTTTTAATTATATAGTCTGAGATAAAAAATTATTCCTTTTTTGCAATAAAAATTATCCTCTGACTCTTTTCGTGTACTTCGTTTGTAGAATCCTCATCAAAATGCGCCTTTATTATAAAGCCTGAGTCTGTGAGAAATTTGTCCAGTGTTTTGATTTCGGGGGCTATTTCGGAAAAATCCTCACTGTATCTTATATAGCTTCCGTTATCTGATTTTTCAAAAAAATCAAGACAAATATCAACACGGTTATTTTCAGGAGAATATGTGTTTTGCCATGCGCAGAAAACATTGTCGTTTTCTAAGATAAAAGCATTGTCCGAAAGTATTTCACGATGCTTGTATGGAGTGTTTGCGTCAAAAATAAATACTCCGCCGGGTTTTAGAAAAAGATACGCACGTTCAAAAGTTTTTCTGATATCCTCTTCGTTACTGAGGTGGTTTATACTGTCAAGAGCACATATGATAGCGTCAGCTTCTCCGTAAAGCTCAAAAGAAGTCATACTCTGACATATATACAGTATATCAGAGTTGTTTTCGTATTTTTTATTTAACGCTTCATTAAGCATTTCTTCTGAGTTATCTATACCAATAACGTCATAACCAAGCGAAAAGAATTCTTCAGAAAGACTTCCGGTTCCGCAGGCAAGGTCTACAAGATAGTTTCCGTTTGAACTGCAGTATTTTTTTATAAGCATGTCGAAGTATTCTGCTCTTTTTTTGTAGTCAACGTTATTCGTTAGTCCGTCATAATAAAATGCGAAGTCAGAATAATTACTCATTTTTTGTTTGTTCTTCTTTCTTTTCCTTAAGTCTGTTAAAAACTATTTCGTATCCGTCACAGCCATAGTGCAGAGATCTGTTTACACGGCTTATAGTGGCTGTACTCGCACCTGTTTCGTTTACTATATCATTATATACATGATGCTCGCTGAGCATTTTAGCAACCTGTAAACGCTGTGCGAGAGATTTTATTTCGAGGACAGTACAGAGGTCTTCAAAAAACTTGTAGCATTCTTCCATGGTTTCGAGTGAAAGAATTGCTTCGAAGAGACCATCGGTATTTTTGTCTTTGATTTTGCTGTTCATGGTTATCACCTTGCCTTTAGAAAAGTATGTTTATTTTATTGCCATGTGCATCGGCTGACTGCCAAAGCTGCGTGCATATCGGCTAATAGTAAACGAAAACTTTTTTTAGTTTACTATATTTTATTTTAACACATTAGCACATAAAAGTAAAGAGTATTTTTAAAATGAAAAAATCCACACCCGTATCAGCGGATATGGATTTTTTTATAGTTACCTTAAAAAGGTTTGTTGCGAAAAACAAAGATCAAAGTCTGGCTTTAAAATCCTCGTATCCGAATTTTTTTACAGTTTCAAGTGTTCCGTTTTCACGGCTTATTATAATAGACGGCAAGCCCATTCCGTTAAACGTATTGTTTTTAACCATAGTATATATCGCCATGTCAGAAAAAACAAGTCGTACTCCGGGGACAAGGGGATAATCAAACGAATACTCTCCTATGGCATCTCCTGATAAGCATGTCTGTGAACCGAGTCTGTATGTGTATTTTTTTTCATGTGGCATTCCTGAACCAAGAAGCGGCGGTCTGTACGGCATTTCGAGAACATCGGGCATATGACACGCAGCTGATGTATCAAGAATAGCTATATCCATATCGTCTTTTTTTATTATGTCCAGAACTTCGGTTACGAGATATCCTGCGTTGAGAGCTATTGCTTCACCTGGTTCAAGAAACACTTCAAGTCCGTATTTTTCCTGCATTTTTTTTATGCACTTTTCAAGACGGGGAATGTCATAGTCATCTCTTGTGATATGATGCCCTCCGCCAAAATTAATCCATTTTAATTTTTTCAGATACTTTCCGAATTTTTCTTCAACAGCGTCAAGGGTTGTTTCGAGGTCATCGGAGTTCTGCTCGCAAAGCGTATGGAAGTGAAATCCGCTTACTCCTTCAAGATTTTCCGGTTCAAAGTTTTTCAAAGTTATTCCGAGACGGGAAGTAGGGGAGCATGGATCATAAATCTCATGTCCCTCCTGAGTAGAGTGTTCCGGATTAAGTCTAATGCCTATACTTTTGCCTGACCTGAGTACCTTGTCTCTGAACTTGTCAAGCTGAGAAAAAGAGTTGAATATGATATGTCCGCAGTATTTTATAATTTCGTCCATTTCATCTTCACGATATCCGGCAGAAAAAACATGGTTTTCCTTACCCATATACTCGTATCCTAACCTTGCTTCATAAAGACCGCTGCACGCTGTACCACTTATATATTCAGCTATGATCGGATACAGATGATAGCAGGAAAAAGCCTTCTGGGCAAGCAGTATCTTGCAGCCTGTCCGTTTTTCAACTCCGTTTAATATACTAAGGTTTTTGATAAGCTTTTTTTCATCTATAATATAGGCAGGAGTTTTTATATCACTTATGTTAAAATCAAGCATAGTGAAAATTCCTTCTTGAAAAGTTTAGTCTACAGGAACCGGATCAAAGTTTTCGATCCATGGGAGTCCCCACTTGTTGAGTTCTTCCATAAACGGATCCGGATCAAATTCTTCTACATTGTATACACCCGGCTTCTTCCATTTTCCTGTCATAACCATCATAGCACCTATCATTGCAGGTACGCCTGTTGTGTATGAGATAGCCTGTGAACCTACTTCTTTGTAGCACTCCTGATGATCGCAAACGTTATATACATAGTATGATACGTCTTTTCCGTCCTTTACACCATGGCATATGCATCCGATGTTTGTTTTGCCGACTGTTCTCGGACCGAGAGATGCAGGATCGGGAAGAACTGCCTTGAGAAACTGAAGAGGAACTATTTCTTTTCCTTCGTACATTATCGGTTCTATAGATGTCATACCGACATTTTCAAGACACTTGAGATGAGTAAGATAGCTCTGTCCGAATGTCATGAAAAATCTTATTCTCTTGATTCCTTTGATGTTGAGTGCAAGTGATTCAAGCTCTTCATGGTGAAGAAGATACATATCCTTTTCACCTACCTGATCAAAGTTATATACACGTTTTATTTCCATAGGCTTTGTTTCTACCCATTTTCCGTTTTCGATATAGCTTCCGTTAGCAGATACTTCACGGATATTTATTTCAGGGTTGAAGTTTGTAGCGAACGGATAACCATGGTCACCGCCGTTGCAGTCGAGTATGTCTATATAGTGGATTTCATCGAAGTAATGCTTCATAGCATATGCAGAAAATACTCCTGTTACGCCTGGATCAAAACCACATCCGAGAAGAGCGGTGATTCCTGCCTTTTCAAATCTTTCGCGGTATGCCCACTGCCACTTGTATTCGAACTTTGCTGTGTCAAGCGGTTCATAGTTTGCTGTATCAAGATAATCTACCTTGCATTCAAGGCAGGCATCCATGATAGTAAGATCCTGATATGGAAGTGCTACATTTATAACGATATCAGGTTTGTAGTCCTTTATAAGCTTAACAAGCTCTTCAACATTGTCAGCGTCTACCTGTGCTGTAGTTATAACGGTTTTTCCTCCGTCAAGCTTTTCCTTAAGTGCGTCACACTTGGATTTTGTTCTGCTTGCTATGCATATTTCCTCAAAAACTTCACTGTTCTGGCAGCACTTGTGAACAACAACGCTTGCTACACCGCCTGCACCAATAATTAAAGCTCTACCCAATTTTTTAGTCCTCCTTGAATATGTTTTTGTTTTTATGATTCCGGGTATATCATAAGTAATATCTCGCGAAGCAGCTTGCAGGCAAGTGCTGTTGAAGCACCGCTCTGGTCATATATTGGACAAAGCTCATTCATATCGAGACCTACTATGTTAAGTTCCGAGATTGTTTTTATTGCGTCAATAAGCTCTCTGAAAGAAACTCCGTCAGCTTCAGGTGTTCCTGTTCCGCAGAAGATAGCCGGATCCATTACGTCGAGATCAAGAGTAAAATAAACAGGCTTTCCTTTTAACTTCTCAACTGTCTCCTTGAGTGTATCAAAGTTAAATCTGTTTGTATACACATGCTCTTTTCCCCAACGGAATTCTTCTCGGTCACCGCTTCTTATACCGAACTGAAATATTTTTCCGTCGCCTACAAGCTCGTGACATCTGCGCATTACACATGCATGAGAAAGCTTTACTCCAAGATATTCATCACGCAGATCGGCATGCGCATCAAAATGAATTATATGAAGATCAGGATATTTTTTTACAACAGAACGTACAGAACCGAGAGTTACAAGATGTTCTCCACCTATCATAAAAGGAATCTTTCCGTCGTTTAAAACCTTGTCTGTAAAACCCTCTATGTCCTTCAGAGCAAGTATACTGCTTCCCATACAAAGCTCAAGGTCACCTGCGTCAAATATCATAGTATCTGTGAGATCCTTGTCGCTGTATGGACTGTATGTTTCGATTCCGAAGCTTTCATTTCTTATAGCGGAGCTTCCGAAACGTGTTCCTGGTCTGTATGATGTAGTACTGTCAAAAGGTGCGCCGAATATAACTATTTTGCTTTCGTCGTATTCAGCATCACATGAAATAAAAGTACAGATGTTTTTATTCAATTTTCTGTGACAGCTCCTTTCTGTTTTATTTGTATGTTTCACGAAGAGTATTTCTGACGTTGTTCGGAATTGCAAAACAGCCGGTATGAAGAATAGTGTTGTAGTATTTTGTTACCAGTCCGAGGCTGTTCCACCATTCGGCCTTCAGATCACGTCTTGGATCGAATTTTTTTGAAGCAAATCCGAAAAGCCAGTGTCCTGACGGATAAGTCGGAATATGTGCCTGATATACAAGCGCAGTACTGAAAAAGTCTTTTATCCTGCTGTGTGCACGCTTCATGGAATTTGCGTATGAATCATAAAAAGTACTTTCGTGTTGATTTACGAGTATACCGTCATCTGTAAGAGAACGGAAACAGTTTCCGTAAAACTCTTTTGTGAAAAGCCCTTCACCAACTCCGAACGGGTCTGTCGAGTCAACGATAATAAGGTCATAATTGCTGTCCGGTGTATTTCTTACAAACTTCATTCCGTCTTCGTAGTATATAGTAACACGTTCATCATCAAGAGAGCAGGAGAGTGTAGGAAGGTACTCCTTGCAGAGTTCGACTACTTTTTCGTCGATTTCTACCATGTCAATCTTTTCGATATGCTTGTATCTTGCAAGCTCTCTTACTGTACCTCCGTCTCCGCCTCCTACAACAAGAACTTTTCTGATGTCGGGATTTGTGGCGAGAGGGATATGTGTTATCATTTCGTGATAGATGTATTCGTCTTTTTCTGTTACCATAAGATATCCGTCAAGAGTAAGTATTCTTCCGAACTCCTTTGATTCAAAAATATCTATTCGCTGAAAATCACTCTGACAGGTAGCAAGCTGCCTGTCCACCTTCAGCGAGAACTTAACGTCGTCAGTATGATTTTCTGTATACCACAGATCCATAAAAAAATCACTCCTCTACTATCTGGAGGGTATTTACCTCCATGTCCTGCGTTCCTGTCAGGAAACAGCCTTTTTCTTTTGCGTATGAAATATAGTTTATTATTTCGTTTGTTATTTTTTCTCCCGGAGCAAGAATAGGTATTCCGGGAGGATAGCACATTACAAACTCACCGCAGATTTTTCCGCTGCATTCGTTCAGCTTCATGCTTTTCTTGCTGCTGAAAAAGGCTTTTTTAGGCGAGAGACTTACTATTGGATTTATGTATTCGTGGTCAAACATACCGGTTTTATCCTTTGAGTATCTTCGTTTTATCTCCGCAAGTGCAGATATAAGACGTTCGATCTCAAGAGCGCGGTCTCCGGCAGAAATATAAGCAAGGATATTTCCTATATCGCCGAACTCTATCTGGATATTGTATTCGTCACGTAGTATGTCGTATACTTCAATACCTGCGAGACCGGTGTTCATAGTATTTACAGAGAGCTTTGTCTTGTCAAAATCAAAAAAAGCGTCTCCGTCAATAAGCTCCGGTCCGAATGCATAAAAACCGCCGATATTGTTTATTTCACTTCTTGAGTACTGAGCATACTTTGTTGCCTTGTCAAATATTTCAGCACCGTTGAGCGCAAGGTTTTTACGGGCAATATCAAGTGATGACATCAGGAGATACGATGCACTTGTAGTCTGGGTAAGATTTATTACCTGTCTTACATAGTCAGCATTTACTGAGGGACCAAGCAGCAGTATCGAACTCTGTGTAAGCGAACCGCCGGACTTGTGCATGCTTACGGAAGCCATGTCAGCACCGGCTGCCATAGCCGACAGCGGCATGTTTTTTCCGAAGTAGAAGTGAGTACCGTGAGCTTCGTCTACAAGAGCGAGCATATTGTGCTTGTGTGCCAGTTCTACTATTGACTTGAGATCAGAGCAAACGCCATAGTATGTCGGATTGTTTATAAGTACAGCTTTTGCATCGGGATTTTCAAGGATTGCTTTTTCTACATCTGCAACAGACATTCCGAGAGGTATACCAAGCTCATTGTTTACGCCCGGATTAACATATATAGGAGTTGCACCGTTTACAACAAGTGCGTTTATAGCACTGCGGTGAACGTTACGGGGCATGATAAGCTTGTCGCCTTCTTTTGTGGCAGACATTATCATGGCTTGTACAGAGCCGGTTGTACCGTTTACTATAAAGAATGAAGCTGCAGCACCGAACGCTTCTGCAGCAAGCTCCTGCGCGTCCTTGATAACAGAAACAGGGTGGCAGAGGTTGTCGAGCGGTTTCATTGAGTTTACGTCAGCTTTAAGGCAGTTTACACCGAGAAACTCCGTCAGTTCTTCGTTTCCGCGTCCGCCTTTGTGTCCCGGGACGTCAAAGGGTACGACTCTGTTCTGACGAAAGTTTTTCATAGCCTCGTATAAGGGAGCGTCGTTCTGTGTGTATTTCATTTTTTTATATCGCCCTCCGTTTTTTGTTTAATAGATATTTGCGCCGCTGAATATTTCGATCATTTCCCGTCTGAGACTGTTGGAAATATCAAGACGCTGTTTTGGCGGCAGCTCATAAACGTCTGTATTGAACAGATAATTCTGAAGCTGAAGCTCTTTTATAAGCATTTTTGTGTGAAAGATATTTGACTGATAAACATTTACATCAATTGCGTCGTAGCGCTGCAGAGTATTTTCGTTGATATAATCCTGGATTGAAGTGATATCATGATCGATAAAATATTTTTTTCCGTGTACGTCTCTTGTAAATCCTCTTACGCGATAGTCTATTGTGATTATGTCAGAGTCGAAGCTTTCTATAAGATGATCGAGGGCATTGAGCGGAGAAATCTCACCGCAGGTAGATACATCTATATCAACTCTGAATGTAGAGATAGCGTTGTCAGGATGAGATTCAGGAAAAGTATGAACAGTCAGGTGACTTTTATCCAGATGGGCATGAACTGTTTTGCGGCTGAGATCTCCCTGATTGCACGATCTGTCTATGTTTTCGGGAGGTACTTCGCCTTCGGCGATAAGGATATTCACAGAAGCACCCTGAGGTTCATAATCCTGTTTTGAAATATTAAGGACAGTTGCGCCGATGATGTCTGTAACATCACACAGTATTCTTGTGAGTCGTTCCGAGTTATACTGTTCATCTATATATCGTATATAGTCGTTTTGTTCGCGTTCGGATTTTGCGTAACAGACATCATAGATATTGAAACTAAGTGTTTTGGTAAGGTTATTGAAGCCATACAATGAAATTTTGTTTTCCAAAGTTATACACAACTCCTTGCGTCTATAATGTATCAACTTATTCTATCATATTTTGCTGTAAAAATCAATAATTTTTTTGATTTTACAGTGAAAATTAAACATATATGAAAAAGGTTATGATTATTCTGAAAGTATAGATTTGTTTTATATTTAACCTATTGAATCTGATGTTCTTTTAATGGTATAATCAAATAAAAGCTTTATAATCTTTAAGACTGTATTGTTTGAGACAAACATTAAGGAGCGTATACATGAACAAGCATATTATACCTTATTCTTCAGACAGTTGTTATCCGTCAGATGACAAAGAGTATGGTTTTGCAGACAGATACTCTGAAGTATGCTGGCGAAGAATAACATTTGCCGAAATTGAAAAATTCAGAGTTTATTTTGAAAAAAATGATCTCTCATCAAATATTTTCAGAACAATAATCAAAGGGATAGTTTTGTTTTTATATGTTATATTGTTAGCTTTATATATTGAAGTTTTTGATTTTGGCTCCGTTTCATCAGTGGTAGGTGCTATATTTGCTGTGGTTTCGGCGATAATGATAATACTGTACATCAGGGATTCAGCTTTTGGAAAAAAACTTGAGATGGCTGATGTCTGTGTTTTACCGGTTTATGAAACATCTATGGAAATAACTTCAACGGACGATGTAAAACGTGAGAACTGGTATGCTGCTGTGTTTTATGATTACAAAAAAATAAAACTCAGGATATCTGTTTCGGAAGCGGTTAATGTAACAGATATAATGTTTGTCAATATAGGTGGCAGGACAGAATTTATGCCGCTCGAAGTAAACGGACATGCCTTAAGATACAGACGAACAGGAGCTTATAAGGTGTATGATGATTCAGGTACATCCTCATGATCAGTAAGCGGTGTACATATCGGCTTATACTGTTTATTCATTACATATGTGATAGTGGTTTTCACCTCATTATCAAAAAAATCATCTTGTTAATATAAAAAAATATGATATAACCCGAGTTTGCCACTTAAAAAGCCGTCAAACCCTTATAAAATCAGGGTTTGACGGCTATAATTTCATAATTTTTTTGTATTCATATATTCAGAAGATTTTAACAGATTTTTTAATAGCTTTCAG
>SVNR01000007.1 GCA_015066815.1 Ruminococcus sp. | reverse complement strand
CCACCCGCCCGTACCGAGTCCTTGGGGTTGAGCTGGTAACATAAGACCTAAGCGTAGGACAGGGAGTAGCAGAGCCGAAACGAAAAGTGAAGCGATTGAGCCGAGAAATTATTGAAAGTTGGGAAACTGTGACCGAGCAAGGCAAGTATTCAAGCAAGTACGCACTCACCGACTTAATGATCTGCGGAGAATGCGGAACTCCTTACCGCCGAGTGGTATGGCGACAGCATGGCACAAAGAATCCCGTATGGCGATGCATCAGCCGACTGGACCATGGTAGTAAGTACTGCAAGAGTTCCCCGACTATCCATGAAGAACCGCTGCATCGAGCAATCATTCAGGCAGTCAATGAGTTTTATGACTGCGGTGATGATGTGGCAAAGATACTGAAAGCCAATGTGGAATCGGTTCTTGCAGGTATGGAACAGAGCGAAATCAACAAAATCGAGGACAGGCTCAAGGAAATTGACAAAGCCAGAAATGATATGATCTCGCTAATCACAAGTGGCTCCTGCGACGAGGATACGCTCGATAACGAATTCGCAAAGCTCTACGAGGAAGAAACACAGCTCAGCGGAAAGCTCCTGTCACTGAAAGCACAATGCAAGGTGTCCGATGATACAAAGGACAAAATCGAAAGCACGATTGCAGAGATCGAAAACAGCAGATTTCAGCTGGAAGCCTTTGACGATGTGCTGATACGAAAGCTGATTGAATGTGTCAAGGTTATCAGCAAGACCGAAATCATCATCATATTCAAGGGAGGGTACGAGGTAAAGGCAGAGGTCGATAAGAAATAACGGAAAAGCGGAAACCTGTAAAAAGACCTCCGCTTTTATCATTATTTCAGTTTTTCGTAAGCATCACGATTTTGTTCGGTGAGTTTTTCTGAAACGGCAGAAACTTCTTCATCATCGGCAATCTGTGTATAGCTCATACCAAACAGCTGGCGGCAGTAATCACGGCGACCATTCATGACACGATAAATGGAAATTATGTCATCCTTTACCTTGTAGAAAATGAGATAGTTTCCGCAGACAAGAAAACGATAGTCAGTTTTCACCTCAAGAACTGAATCAAGCAGGGCTCCGATAAAAGGTGCAGTTTTCAGCCCTTTATATGCAGAAACAATCCTTTTGGCAATACGGTCAGCTGCAGTTGGATTGCAGAGTTCTTCCCGAATATATTGTTTGATTTCTGCAATATCTTCAATGACTTCGGGGTTAATTCGCAGTTTCATCATAAGCTGTCAATTGCGGCATCAGCATCCTCTTCGGAAAGCCAGCCTTTCTCCTCTGCAGTTTTTTCAGCTTTGGAAAGTGCAGAAAGCAATTTCAAAGCGGCATGCAGATTCTCGTAATCTTCCATATCGACAATCACATAACGACCTCTGCCGTTCTTCGTGAGAAAAACAGGTTCACCAACAGCAATATCACGGAGAACCTCTGTATAGTTTCTCAAATCGGATACAGGTTTGATATTCGGCATATAAAAACCTCCTTTGAAAGTGGGTGATAATACTTGCTGTTATTATTATAGTATAATTCTTCGAAAAAATCAACAGCAAATTCAGAAAGAAGGTGATAAATTCGCTTTGCACATATATAGAAAACCGGAACAAGATACCATATTGAAAAATGCGGTGGAATGTGGTATAATATAGGAGTTTGGACATACTGATAAATGAGAATATGTATAGGAGATAAAAGATGAAACTTGACGGTTTTGGCTTGTTCGTAGATGATATGCCCGCAATGATACGTTTTTATAGAGATGTACTTGGTTTTGAAATTACTGAAGATGAGAATGCAGTAAATGTATATCTGATCAAAGATGGAACACTTTTTATGTTGTACGAACGAAAAAATTTTGAAAAAATGACGGGTAGAAAGTATGAATATCTCAAGGGTTTCAATGGGCATTTTGAAATTGCTCTTTATGTCGATACCTTTGATGAGGTTGATAAGGCATACAATGACGCAATTTCAAAGGGTGCCGTTTCGGTATTGCCGCCTGAAAACGAGCCATGGGGACAGCGTACCTGCTATATTGCTGATCCGGAGGGGAATTTGATTGAGATTGGTTCGTTCAATCGTACTTTTGAAAGCAAGGCGAATTTTAATGGAGTTCAATAAACCTCATTTCTTAAACCAATTGCGTAGCATCCTCTGTTATTTTTTGTCAGATAAACAGGTGCACTAAAAGTGTTCGCAGAAGGCTTCTTTCAGAATAAATTTACTTATATAATAGCCAGTCAGAAGGAATACTGGAATGGATAGGCGAGATGGGAACCATACTTTATAAGATACGATAAAGCGACATTGTTTTATAATATTTTTTTGGAGGTATAAAAATGAATGCAATTGAAAACATGCTTACAAGACGGAGTGTAAGAGCCTATAAACCGGACATGGTGCCAAGAGAGATTATTGAAAAAATCGCCGAGGCAGGTACTTATGCCGCAACAGGAATGAACAGACAGTCTCCTGTAATCATTGCTGTTACAAACAAGGAGCTTCGTGACAGACTCTCAGCAATGAACGCAAAAATCATGGGAGCTGACATGGATCCGTTTTACGGTGCACCTGTTGTACTGATAGTTCTTGCCGATAAGTCAATGCCTACCTACCTCTACGACGGCAGTCTTGTTATGGGAAATCTCATGCTTGCAGCTCACGCTTGCGGAGTTGACAGCTGCTGGATTCATCGTGCGAAGGAAGAGTTTGAAACTGAAGAAGGTAAGGAGATTCTCAGATCTCTCGGAATAACAGGTGAATACGAAGGTATCGGTCACTGTATTTTAGGCTATGCTGAAACAGAGCCTGCTCCTGCTTCACCGAGAAAAGAGAACTATATCTACTTTGCTGAATAAAAAGCAGGAGCAACGCTCTGTCAGTGATTGATTTCCCATGGAAGAGAAAAAAGGCTGGGATTCTTTGAATAGTTTTTTTGTATCAGAAATTGAATGAAAACCAATAAAGCAGAATTTGTCAGGACAGGCATTCACGTATTAAGGATTTACGTGAATGCCTGTTATTTATATAGGAATGTTTACAGGATACGACAGGATGCGGATTTTTTTCATAAAATGTGTAACCCGTTATAATAAAAAGTTGTCATAATCAGTAAAGGGAGGTGTATACGATGGACGACGAACAGATTATTGAGCTTTTTTATCTTCGCAGGGAGGAGGCGATTGCGGAAACAGAAAGAAAGCATGGTACTGTCTGCAGGATGACAGCAGGAAAAATTCTTGACAGTCATCAGGATATAGAGGAATGTGTAAACGATGCTCTGATGCAGGCCTGGAATTCGATACCACCACATTGTCCGTCAAATTTTGCAGCCTTTCTTGTTACACTCACCAGAAATATAGCGCTTAACCGCTGGAAACACGAACAGCGTATCAAACGTGGCGGAGGACAGATTTCACTTGTGCTGGACGAGCTTACCGATTGTGTAATCAGAAAAATATGATCCCTTTGCCAGACCGGATGACGGTACATTATCAGAAAAAGAATCAACGGTTGGTGCTTTTGGTTTCGGCATTGAGTGGGAGGATGGAAAAGAACAGATAGATTATGCTCCTACGGTTTCTTTTCCTTACTATGTCGAGAACGGCGGAAAAGCTACTGATTTTGGACTTCTGATTTTCGTAAACGGTTTTCGCCAGCCATATCGTACAGAAGAAAGTTCAGAAAACAAGCTCATGCATATTTTTGATGTGAACGAGAATGAAAAAAAGTTGCAGACAATTGAGTTTGAGCCTCTGGTCGGAGAAATGGGCAGTGAGCTTTCTGTTGAGATTATATCTATGTTTCAGCCGGAGTTTATTAATATTGAAAAATCAAATTATGAATTCAGTCACAAAATTTCCTCGATCTTCCCGTTAAAGTTGGGTGTGACTCAGGAAACAGGGTTATCAGAACCAAAGGTATGCAATGACTATACATCTGAAGAAGTTACAGAAGAAATGCGTCAGAAGTTCAATACAGTAGGTTCAACAGGCAGTTTCTCCGGCGAAAATTCTCTGGACAGCCGTGTGTTTATTGAGACACTGAAAAACGATATTTTCCTTACACCTGCGGATCTGCTGGCAGGAAAACATGACCGTACTTCGTTTACAATGGACGATACTGTTACATTATGCATGTATGGTGGTGAGCCCTGTAAATACCGTGTGTCCATGTACATAAATCATGATCTGGTTTCAGGTGCTTTTGACGGAGCGGATTATATAGATATCACATCCTCAAGCGATTTTATTTGTACCAAAAAAATCGATCTTAATATGCCGGAGCTTTCTTTGGAAGATTATAACCACTTATATTTTATTGCAGTTCCGTTTTATGTGAATGATAATTTTGAAAAAAGAATGGTAATAAAATCATCAAGCGTAACGTTGGATAACACAAAGCAGAAACCATAAGATCGTTTTTGCATTATAAACATATGTATTAAAGTCACATTTCAACCGTAAACAGAGAAATGTGACTTTAAACTTTTACTATAAACTGCAGTCAGGGAGCTTTATTCGATCTGCATGATTATAAGATGTGCTGAAACAGCACGATTTCCTCCTGCAAGAGGTGTGAGTGTCAGAGCTTCTGTATTACCTTCAGGATTACGAACTGTTAAAACAGACTCAGCAGTAGTAGTTGTAACTATTGCCTTCCCTACTATCTGGGAAGTACCTGTTCCACGGCCTGCTACGGTATATTCAAGATCTTCACCATTCAGTGTAAGAACCAACTGTCCTGACTCATCAATTGTTGCAAAGTATTCTATCAGATAGGTGCCTATTTCTTCCAGGATAAACGCGCTGTCGCCTGATCTTGAAATACTTGTGCCGCTGTTAGGACCGTCCTGAGGAAAGCTGATATCTGTGCCCGGTGCCACAGTTGCTTCGTTGTCCGGTGGCATAAGTGCATAAAAGTCTGCATATCCAAGTACACTGCCTGCAGGACCCTGAGGACCGGTGGGCCCTGTTTCACCGACGGGTCCCTGAGGACCGGCAGGACCTGTTTCACCTATAGGACCCTGAGGACCGGTAGGCCCTGTTTCACCCATAGGCCCCTGAGGACCGGCAGGCCCTGTTTCACCGACAGGCCCCTGAGGACCGGCGGGTCCGGTTTCGCCGATCGGCCCCTGAGGACCTATGGGACCGGTTTGACCAACAGGACCTTGCGGACCAACGGGACCTGTTTCACCGACAGGTCCACGAGGGCCTATAGGTCCTGTTTCACCAACGGGACCGCGAGGTCCGGTGAGTCCTGTTTCGCCTATAGGTCCTTGAGGTCCGGTGGGTCCCTGCGGTCCGGCAGGTCCCTGTGGACCCTGCGGACAAATCACGCAGTCGCAATTATGATCTTTTGGTACATGACAGCAGTTTGGTTTGTGATTGTTTTCGTTCGGATTATCGTTACAACCACATTTGTTATTGTCATTAAATATATTTTGTCTGTTCATTTCAAACCTCCGTTTTTTGTAGAGCACTTGTATTGAAGTGCTTATTTTATAATATGCCGGTATGAAAGAAATGGCTCTAAAGAATATATAGTGAACGAAAAAAATATTTTGACGTTCACTATAAATATATCAGCCAACAAAATACAATAAAAAAATATGCCTTTCCTTAAAAGGAGAGGCATATACTGCGTCAGGATATAATCTGACTTGTTGATATAAGTTGAATTCAGAGGAAAATATGGTTCTCTTTTTAAGGAGAGCTGTCAGCGAAGCTGACTGAGAGGTTACACTATATAACAGTTTTTGTTTTTATTTCAGAAGCTCATTACGCATACGACACAGATCCATAACGTTTAAGACTCCGTCTTTATTATAGTCTCCCGGTGTCTTATAGACAAGACCGGAATCAGGATCAAGGAGAATGTACTTTATCAAAGCTACCATATCTGCAAGGTTGAACGTTCCGTCAGCGTTTACATCACCGGGTACATGCTCAGGAAAGAGAGTAAAGATGCATGTCAGACCATTTCCGCAGTCGTATTCGTATGTGATTTTCCGGGTAGGATCTTTTATAACAAGTGTGTTTAAATCAACCGATGCATTTGTCCATTTTCCTGCCTTTTGAATATCGAATTTTCCGGGAAGTGAAGACAGAGGGAACCTGTTGTTTTTGAAGCTGATGCTTAATGTGTTGTCTTTCAGATCGTATTCTGTCAGTGAGATACAGCGGCTTATATCAAGGCTTGTAAGATTGTTTGAGTTGCACTGCAGTTTTTCTAATGCTTTATTATTGCTTACATCAAGACTCTTGAGCTTGTTTGCGCTGCAGCATAACGTAGATAGTTTAGTATTCTTACCAACATCGAGATTTTCGATAAAGTTCATGCTGCAGTCCAGATATGTCAGTTTTGTATTATTACAAACATCAAGATTATCAAGATTATTTATACAGCAGTCCAGATAATTTAATTCTGCGTTATCACTGATATGAAGTTTTTCGAGTTTGTTTATACAGCAGTTCAGATACTCTAATTTTGTATTATAGCTCAAATCAAGGTTTGTAAGCCGGTTCCAGCTGCAATCCAGTGATTTTAATTCAGCAAAATACTCAATACCCGTCAGATCAAATATTTCCATATTTGCAACATCGATCATATTTGTTTTAATTGTTTCATCAATCGAAATGATCCCGTCGCTATCCTTATCAATGTTTTCTGAAACATACTTACGAAAAATATCATCAGGGAAATTCTTTTCATTGATGATTATTGAGTTAGACGCAGGAATAATGGTGAAACTCTGTTTAAAACCATTTCCGCAGTCGTATTCGTATGTAATTTTTTTTGTTGGATTCATTAATGTGAGTACAGTTCCGTCAATCTTGGCGTTTGTCCATTTGCTTGCTTTTTCTATGTTGAAACTACCCGGAAGCGTGGAGAGATCAAACCTGCTGTCTATAAAGTTGATATCATATGTGTTTTTTTCTGCCGAAAATGTTTTTATATCGCTGCAATTAAATATATCAAGGCTTGTAAGATTGTTTGAATGACAGTGCAGTTTTTTTAATACTTTATTGTTACTGATATCAAGACTTTTAAGCATGTTTTCACTGCAGCATAATACATTTAATATTGTATTCTTGCTGACGTCGAGACTTTCAATAAAATTTATGCTGCAGTCCAGATTCTCCAGTTTTGTATTATAACTTACATCAAGTTTTGTAATCCAGTTCCAGCTGCAATCGAGTGATTTTAATTCAGCAAAATACTCAATACCTGTCAGATCAAATATTTCCATATTTGCAACATCGATCATATTTGTTTTAATTGTTTCATCAATCGAAATGATCCCGTCGCTATCCTTATCAATATTTTCTGAAACATACTTACGAAAAATATCATCAGGGAAATTCTTTTCATTGATGATTATTGAGTTAGACGCAGGAATAATGGTGAAACTCTGTTTAAAACCATTTCCGCAGTCGTATTCGTATGTAATATTTTCTGTTGGATTCAGTAATTTGAGTACAGTTCCGTCAATCTCAGCGTTTGTCCATTTGCTTGCTTTTTCCATGTTGAAACTACCCGGAAGCGTGGAGAGATCAAACCTGCTGTCTATAAAGTTGATATCATATGTGTTTTTTTCTGCCGAAAAAGTTTTTATATCGCTGCAATTAAATATATCAAGGCTTGTAAGATGATTGCAGCTGCATTCCAGCTCTGTAAGCTTTGTATTTTTACTCAGATCAAGACTCGTAAGCAGGTTGTTACTGCAGTTAAGGTCTGTAAGCTTTGTGTTATTACTCAGATCAAGACTCGTAAGCAGGTTGTTATTACAGTAAAGTCTCTGAAGCTTTGTGTTATTACTCAGATCAAGGCTTGAAAGTTGAGTGTTTTCGCAGTAAAGGTACGTAAGATATGTGTGCATCCTCAGGTTAAGGCTTGAAAGTTGATTTGAGCTGCAAGCCAGTCTAGCCAGTTCTGTATTCGCATCCAAGTCAAGGTTTGTAATATTATTATTGTGGCACCACAGGTACATCAATGATGTATTTACACTCAGATCAAGGTTTGTAATAGCGTTATCATTACAGGATAAACTCTGCAGCTTTATATTTGTACTCACGTTAAGAGTTTCAAGCATGTTAGATTCACAGTTCAAAGACAGCAACGCTTTGTTATTGCTTACGTCAATATTTTTAAGCTGATTTGAATAGCAGGACAGTGTTAATAATGCTTTATTATTACTTACATCAATATTTGTAATTTTATTCGAACCACAGTTCAGGTGTTCTAACTTTGTGTTATTGCTAACGTCGATATTTTCAAGCATATTAGAATCACAGAACAAAAGCTCTAATTCTTTGTTATTACTTACATCAAGGCTTGAAATTTTATTTGAAAAGCAGCTCAGATTTTTCAATACCATGTTATTGCTTATATCAATGGTTTTAAGTTTATTTGAATCACAGATCAGACTTTTCAGCATCGTGTTATTACTTACGTCAATACTTTCAAGCATATTATAATTACAGTACAAAGTCTCTAATGCCGTAAAATACCCGATACCTGTCAGATCAGATATTTCTTTCCCACATATGTTTATTTCCTTTACAACCAGCAGTTCATCCGCTGAAAGAGCACCGTCATGGTCCGTATCAATGGTGTCAGATACATAACTTCTGAAATTAATGTCAGGAAAATTCTTTTCATTGATTTTTATACTCTCTGTAGCAGCTGATATATTAAAACTGCTTCTGCTGACAAATGTGTCCTGAGGCATATATGCCATTGTTCCGGAAATCATAGCCAGTATCAGTGCAAATGATATTGATTTTTTATAATGTTTCATTTTAATACTCCTTTTTTATTTTGTCTTTCACTATAATTTCTTAAAAAGAATTGCTGAGATGAACTGCTTCTATACGCGAATTCAGTTGAAACAGATACATAATATGTTTCTTTTGTGAAAAATAATTTTATGAATAACATTTTAATGCATATTATACCACACTTGTTTAAAAAAGACAATATCTCAGGCGGCAGGTTGTTTTGAAATTTTATTATTCGTAAAATATAAATCAAAAAATTGAAACCCAATTACCTCTGATAAACATTGACATAAGATAATTAAAATGTTAAACTATACTAAGTTATAATCAACATATGATTTACATCAAAGCAGGTAAAATACAACAAATCTATAATATAGAATCCGAAGACCTCAATGAACATATGAACAATATTACCGTATCGATAATAAGTTCGTTCGATACAGAACAGGAGTAAAAATGAATATAATAAACAAAAACCTGGATGGCGGAAAAGCTTTTGACTGGGGAAAAACATCTTCCGATTATGCAAAGTACCGTGACATATATCCTCAGGAGTTTTATGAAAAAATACTTGACAGGGGACTCTGTATCAGTGGTCAGAATATACTTGATATGGGCACAGGAACGGGAGTTCTTCCAAGAAATATGTACCGGTATGGTGCAAATTGGACCGGTACAGACATATCGGCAAATCAGATTGAGCAGGCGAAGCTGCTTTCTCAGGGAATGAATATTGAATATTATGCACTTTCTGCGGAAAAAATTGATTTTCCCGATAATTCTTTTGATGTGATTACAGCTTGTCAGTGCTTCTGGTACTTTGATCATGAAAAGATTATGCCGGAGCTTTACCGTATGCTGAAACCGGACGGAAAAATACTTGTTCTGTATATGGCATGGCTTCCTTATGAGGACAGAATTGCCGGTGAGAGCGAAAAACTGGTGTTGAAGTATAGTCCGGAATGGAGCGGTGCAGGGGAGACTGTTCACCCTATATGGATTCCTGATTGTTATAATGAAAAGTTCGAGCTTTGTTATCACGAAGAATACCCGTTAAACGTCCGTTTTACGCGGGAAAGCTGGAATGGCAGAATGAAGGCCTGCCGTGGAGTCGGAGCATCACTTTCGGAAGAGGAAGTAAACGCATGGGAACAGGAGCATCTTATGATGTTAAATAAAACTGCTCCTGAAGAATTTGATATAAAGCATTATGGAGCAATAGCGGAGCTAAAGAAAAAGTGATGGCTTTTTTCAGAAAGATAGTTTTATGAAGCACTGTTCTGAGAATGGCGTGGCAGAACAGTAACTCCTGATCAATGCGTATAGCCGGAAAAAAATACTATTGACAAAAAATACGAAGTGTGTTATTATACTTAAGACTGGTATCAGTTAAAGCATAACTCTGATAATTTTTTCTTCATCCTTAATGGATGAAGATTTTTTGCTCATCAGTTAGCTATAGCTAACTGATTTTGATATCAGAGTTATAGGTACAATAAAAATACTGTGCGAGGTAAAACTATGAAGACAGATGAGAAAAATGTTATGGAAGCAATATCCTCTGAAGAATTGCAGGACAGAAAAAGATACACGTCAATCGAATATAAAGTGTTTCCCGGAATAACACTTACATACGATAATGCACATTCTCATAACGGTGAATTTAAGCTCAAAAAGTGTGTTAGGAACAGTATGTTTGAGATATTTCACTGCAGAGAAGGGCGTATGGAGTTCAGTATCGGTGAAGAATACTGCTATATTTCACCGGGAGATATACTGATAGTCAGAACGGAACGGTTGACAGATTCGCTTTATTTTCCGCTGCAGCATTATCATGGTATAACTATTAGTATTGACACTGATAAAGCACCAAAATGCCTGTCTTGTTTTTTGAAGGACATTGCAGTAAGGCCGGAGTCGATTGCAGAAAAATTCTGCGGAGAGCATTCATACTTTATTGCACGTTCTGATCAGTCTTTTGAGCATATTTTTTCTGAGCTTTATGCGATACCGGAGGAGATACGTCCGGGTTATTCAAAAATCAAGATTTTAGAGCTGATGCTGTTTCTTAGTGTTTTTGACAAAGACAACGGAAAATCTGAAAACCGGGGAGTATCTCCGTATCAGGTATCTCTTGCAAAAGCGGCGGCGGCATATCTTATGGATAATATGGAAGAAAAGATCACACTTGAACAGGCGGCAAATAAATATCATGTTTCTCTCACTGTACTCAAGAAAGCCTTCAAGGCAGTTTACGGAGTTCCGTTCTATTCTTATATAAAAACGCAGAAGATCGAGTCTGCTGCATATATGCTTGAGTATACAGATAAAACCGTAACAGAGATTGCAAATGAACACGGATATGATAATGCCAGTAAGTTTGCAGCAGCATTCCGCTCAATAAAAGCTCTTGCACCACTTGAGTACAGAGCAAGGCATTTGAAAAAGAAATAGTTTAAAGATACATATGCCAATATACAACAATTCAAAAACCTATCTTTTTGGAGTTATGTTATGTCTTTTTGGAGCGGATAAGAAAAACTTTTTTTGGTATACTATCAGTGGACAAAAAATGTTTTTTTGACTCACTATAATAACTGTTCAGGCTTGTAAGCTGATGAATTGTCGGAGATAGTTAGCATATACTAACTTCCGGAGATAAGAAAATAAACCATATAGGAGGAACGTCATGTATGAAGAATTGCTGATAAAGCATTGTTCGCCCACTCTTGCAGGAATGAAGACCGGTAATCTGTTTACCTGTTCTTTTTCCTGTGATACTGATATGAAACAATGTGTTCGTTGCTGGAATGCTCTGCTTACTAAAAAAGGCTTGCGTGTGCTTCCGCTGCGGTTTCAGAATGGTCGTGCTCTTATTTATATTTATCGTCCTGCACAGCTTTCAAAGGATTTACAGGATAACATAGCAAACCGCCTTTTGCGTGAGCGTGGATATACGATGGAAACCTCAGAACGCTGTGTCGTACAGCTTAAGAAACGCCTTGACGAATGTGAGGAATTTCCTCATGAAATAGGATTGTTTCTCGGATATCCTTCGGAGGATGTCTGTGGTTTTATTGAAAATAAAGCAGACAGCTGCAAATATGTAGGCTGTTGGAAGGTATATGGTGATGTGGAGGCAGCACAGAAAACCTTTGCAAAATTCAAAAAATGTACTGATGTATATTGCAGTCAGTTTGCAAAAGGTAAGTCTATCGAGCGTCTTGCAGTAGCCGGCTGATAAATATAGTGGATGTAAAAAACATTTTTTCGTTTGCTATTAGCCGATATGCACGGAGTGACCGCAGGGAACGGATGTGCAAGGCATTATTGAATTACAGGAAAGGTTGGTTTTTAACATGAGTAAAATAGCAGTTGTGTATTGGAGCGGTACCGGTAATACCGAGGCGATGGCCTCAGCGGTTATGGAAGGAGCACAAACAAAAGGCGCAGAAGCACTGATGCTTACAGCTTCGCAATTTGACGTTTCACAGATGGATTCGTATGACGCAATCGCTTTTGGCTGCCCGTCCATGGGAGCTGAAGAACTTGAGGAGAGTGAATTTGCTCCTATGTTTGAAGCGTGTAAGGAAAAGCTTAACGGTAAGAAAATTGCTTTGTTCGGCTCTTATGGCTGGGGTGACGGCGAATGGATGCGTAATTGGGATGAAATCTGCAAAAACGCCGGTGCAGTTATGGCTTGTGATTATGTTATCTGTAATGAAGCCCCGGATAACGAGGCGATTGCAGCTTGTAAGTCACTTGGTGCAGCATTGGCATAAAAAATCAAGAAAGACATCATGAGGAGTAGGTTTAATGAAAAATATAAAAACAATCGCAGTTTCAGCAGCTTGTATCGCTGCAGTGATGGGTACAACACCATTTAACATATCAGCGGAGAGTGAAGAACTGATCTATGGTACTATGAATATTCCATATGCTGATTTTTATGCCGCAGAACTTGCAGGCTCTGTAAACGTTTATGAAGTGGATGCTGTTTCTTCAGCTACAAAATCAAAATGGTCGAAGAATGGAGAAGGTGAGCTTTTCGAAGGTACCTATAATCAGGCAAATGAAGATGGTACAGGTACAATTCTTGGCGTTACCTATCCGGTAGCACTGACTAAGGAAACGCTGGATGCACTGGGTGACGGCAATTATGGTTTTGCTGCGCTTGATACAGTTCCGGCCGCATATAAGACTGTGACAGCTGAAGATGGAAAGATAAGCTTCTCAGCTGTACAGGATGCAGCTCCGGATGTTCTGTCTGATCCGGGCGCAAAAATAAGCACTGATACTGCATGGGGAGATTATCTTCTGACTGTTGATGATGCAGTGAAAGATATGGGACCGATTCTCGGCTGGATTCTTAAGACAGAAAACGGCGAAAGCTATGCAATGCGCCATGAAGAAAATATCTGGAGAGGAGAACTTGCATGGTCTGCCGGCTTTGTGACATCGGAGCCTCATGGAAATACACTTTCCTATGAAGATTATGTTGGTCTGATGGGCGATACGATAACTGAGATGGTGATAATCACTGAAAATGGTTACCACACTGCAAAAACATCTGTTTACGTTCCGATAAAGACAAACGCAACCGCAAAGGCTGAGAATGCGGATATTGCGGTTGGTAAGACACCTGTTACTGTAAATGGTTTTCCGTCAGATTATAAGATTACATATTCTGTAGAAAACCTGACAGCTTCTGCAGCAGATGGTATTCTGACTTATTCTGACGCTGTTCCCGGTACATACACACTGACTATAAGTGACGCAGGCGGAGTTTATGCAGATGTTCTGGCTGATTTTACACTGACTACTGATAAAATTCCGGCTGTGTTTAATGGTGTTGATAAGCTTGTTAAGGCTGAAGGCGCATCGGATGAAGATTTTGCCAACTTCCTTGCAAATCTTACATCTGCATCTGTAAACGACACTGAGTATAAGATATCAGGCAAAAAGAGCGTAAAACTGATTTCTGCTGATGGTACTATTGATTTTACGGCGGCTTCTAACGGAACAAATGTATTTGACGGCAGCGGAAATTATAATATAGTTATAAATGCATCGGGTTATAATACACCTTTAAAACTTACTATCACTGCACCGGCAGAAACAACTGCAGCAGAGACGGTTGTAACTACAGCATCAGATACGACTTCCGGGACTACTACCCGAAGACCTGCTGCTACTTCAAAATCAGGGACCGGTTCTGTAAGTGCAAGTCCTGATACAGGTGTAGAGGGCGTTGCGATCCCTGCAGCCCTGTTGTCAATTGCAAGCGCTGCAGCACTCGTTACAAGAAAGAAGAAAGACTGATAAAAGGAGCGACTGAATAATATGCTTTTTCTCTTAGCGCTTGTTCTTGCATTTGCGTTTGCGTTTTGTTTTAAAAAAACTTTGAAGCAGAAACCATATTTTTTCTATGCGTCAGCTGCAGTCATTGCAGTTGTGGTTTCAGTAGCTGACTTTCGGACAATACCGGAATTTTTGAATACCTACATAATCGGATTATTCAGCCGTGGCGCATTAGGAACGGCGTTATGGGCAGTTGTTATGTGGATCGGTGCATTTCCGAATGGTTCAAAGCCTATAAAAGCACTTATGCCTGTTCGCGGAGAGCTTTCTATATTTGCGGCGATCCTGACGCTTGGTCATAATATCGGATATGGAAAGACATATTTTGTAAGACTGTTTTCTGATGCAGGACGAATGTCACAGGAACAGCTTATAGCAAGTATATTGACTATTTTACTGCTTTTGATCATGATACCGCTGACGGTCATGTCGTTCCCGCAGGTCCGCAGAAAAATGAATGCGAAACTATGGAAGAA
Source organism: Ruminococcus sp. (assembly GCA_015066815.1). Taxonomy (GTDB): domain Bacteria; phylum Bacillota; class Clostridia; order Oscillospirales; family Ruminococcaceae; genus HUN007. Next base: position 51,203 of record SVNR01000007.1, on the reverse strand, counting down.
AATTCAGAGAGCAGCGTATCTTTTCTATGCATTGATCTATGTGCATGTTATGGTTCTTTTTGTCCCGATGGCGAAGATGGGAAGGGAAGGGTATTTTTTCAGTGTTCTTGTTTACAGCATTGTGTTCCTTGGTTATGCAGTGTGTCGTGTACGCAAATGGTACATAATTCGTAAAAAGCCTGAAACAAAAAAATTGCTCAATGCTGTATGTGTTCCGGTATTTGCTCTTATGCTGACTGTTCCCTGTGTGCATGCGAGTGCTGATAAAACACGTGATATTGTCCGGGCAGACAGTGATGATGCTCCTGAAACTTCTGTTTCAGAAGCATTTATAACAGAACATGTTGAAAGTACATCGATAAGTGTATCTGGAACGCTTAAGGAAACGACTTCTGTATCTGAGGAGATATCAAAGGAAACAGATATATCTGAAGCATCAGAAACATCTGTTTTAGAAACATTGGTAGAACTTACATCTGAAGTTACAGAACAAAATCCTGTATCAGAAGAAATTCCGCCGGCAGACGAGCCGGTTAGCGAAGATGAGCCTTCTCCTGAACCGGAATCAGAACCTGCTCCGGCACCAGAACCAGAACCAGCACCTGAGCCTGAGCCGGTGTATATCTATAATAACGGTACCTATACAGCATCAGCATATGGCTATGACGGTGACGTGGAAGTTTCTGTTACTATTGAAAATGATGTCATCGTAAGTATTACGGGTGTGACCTATGAAAGTGATTCATGGTACTATGATACAGCCTCTCCTTATGTAATTTCCGGTATACTCGAATCACAAAGTACAGATGTTGACGCTTATTCGGGAGCGACATACAGCTCCGATGCTATCATGTCAGCGGTTGCAAGTGCTCTGGATATGGCAAGAAAGTAAGTGCTTATCAATGAAAAAACTACTGATTTTATTTTTTATTATTTCTTTTTTACTCTGCGGATGTACTATGTCCGCAGAGTCTTCATCTGAGGAGCCTGAGCTATGTGTCCGTGATGTTTTTGCTATGGATACTTTTATGCATCTGAAGGCTTATGGTGAACATGCTGATACAACTCTTGGCAAAGCTATAGAGCGGATATTGTTGTTGGAGGATAAACTTTCTGTAAAATCAGAGCAGAGTGATACATGGGCGATTAACCATTCAGACGGAAAAGCTGTTTCTGTTTCAAAGGATACTATGACATTGCTCAGAAAAGGAATAGAAATAGGAGAGAAAACCAACGGTGCACTCGATATTACTCTCTATCCTGTGATTACTGCATGGGGATTTACCATGGACAAACAGCAGATTCCGGATACTCAGCTTCTTGCTGATCGAATGTCGCTTGTTGATTATACCGGAGTTTTGACTGACGGTGATTTAGTTTCTGTTCCGGATGGTATGCAGGTTGACTTCGGAGCATTGGCGAAGGGATATACAAGTGACTGTGTTATTGAAATCCTTAAGAAAAACGATGTGAATTCTGCTCTTGTAAATCTTGGCGGTAACGTACATGCGCTTGGAAGCAAGCCGGACGGGTCGTTCTGGAAAGTAGGCGTTCAGAATCCTTTTTTTCCATCGGAACAGATCTGTACACTGGATATTTCAGATATGGCAGTGATCACTTCAGGAAACTATGAACGGTATTTTACCGGAAGTGATGGCAAAAAATACTGGCATATCATCGATCCGAAGGATGGTTATCCGGCAGATAACGGTCTTGTTTCAGTAACTATTATAGGAAAAAGCGGACTTGTTTCTGATGCTCTTTCCACTGCGTTGTTTGTTCTCGGAACGGAGGAAGCGATCAGATATTGGCAGGAGGAAGAAGGCTTCGAAATGATACTTGTAACAGACGACGCAAAGCTTTATTATACAGAGGGACTGACAGAGTTTATTCAGATCTCAAAAGCGTGGAATGCAAATGTGATTTTCCGTGAATAGGAAGATGATGAAGAGCGGCTGAAAAAATAAGGTGGAGGTATTTATGAATACAAGACGGATGACACAGTTATCACTTCTGACGGCGATGGCATTGATTATTTTTATCGTCGAATTACGGATTCCGAACATTGTTCCCATTCCCGGGGTAAAGCTGGGTCTTGCAAATATCATTACGGTTTTTGCGGTCTATCGATTCAGTGCAGGCGAAACTGCCATGCTTGTACTAAGCCGCATCATTCTCGGCTCTGTTTTCAGCGGTAATATTTCCTCCCTGATTTACAGTGCGGCAGGTGCAGTGTTCTGTTTATGCGGTATGTTAATCATACGCAGGATTGTTCCGCAAAAATATATCTGGCTTACCAGTGTGCTCGGTGCGATTCTCCATAACACCGGACAGATTGCCGCATCAATGCTGATCATGCGTACATTTTCAGTAATTGCATACTATCCTATACTGCTCGTGAGCGGTATTATTGCCGGATTTTTTACAGGCATGTGTGCACAGATGATACTGAACAGAAAGGTCAGTCTGAGTTTTGACAAAATAAAATGATCAAACGTGTATTTCTTACAAAAAACATTGTGCGCAAAACCTTCAAAAATGATAATAGATTACTTGATGATATGTATTTTATGCCCTGCAGTCAGAATCTGCAGAGCATTTTTTTGTTTTAAGCCTTGTTTTTGCAGAAAAAACTTGATGTAGAATTGAAAGCTTCAGAACTTAAAAATTTATTTTTTTAAAACCGTAAAATCCAATTGACTTTTGCATATGAAAATGCTATAATGGGAAAAATATAAGGAAATTAATGAATTATCAGGAGTGTTTCAGGGGATGAATAAAATCAGTTTAAAGGATTTTACTAAGGAAGAACGACGGGAATTTTTTCAGTCAAAGTATGAATATTACAAATCATTTAATGCACAAATGATAATAGTTTCTATATTGGCGTATATTTCCTTTTTTGTCACGGATTGTAGTATATTCGGACGGTTTTCTTATGAAACGGTCTTGCCGCGTACTATAATTATAATTCCTTTTATTATATATACTATAATATCAAAGAAAAAAACAGATTACAGGATCATGATCCCTGTTACTTATCTCATGATTCATATTATAATCTGGTGTACGGACTGGTCTACATATCTGCTGCCGGACAGGCAGTTTGCAGTTCCCGGTATGATCATCATGAATCTTATTTTTGTATGTGCAGGCTTTTCAGCACCATTGAAGTACAGTATTCCTGCGCATCTGTTTTTGCTGGTCGATATTGCTGTGGCAGATATATTCATACAATATAAAGATATAGATATGATGTATCTTTTCAATCTGCCGTGTATTTTAGCGGTAGCTACAATGCACAAGATGATGCAGGGAGTGTATTTTGAACAATATTTTGCTAAAAAACAGCTTAATCATCTTGCAGTTCATGATCAGCTTACAGGGGTGTATAACAGAAATAAGCTTAAGGAGCTTATTAACTCAGAAACAGGTGAGTTTATAAAGTTTTCCCGCTTTGATATAAGCTTTATTCTGATAGATATTGACTTGTTCAAGAAGGTTAATGATAAATACGGACATGCTTCCGGAGATAAGGTGCTTGTATGTCTGGCAGATATATTGAAAAATACAGTACGTGAGACAGACTACGTTATACGATGGGGCGGGGAAGAGTTTTTAATTATTATGCCAGATTGTTCCGTTGATGATGCAGTAAGGATTGCAGAAAAACTCAGAGAAAAAACAGAAAAGACGGATAACGGCGTATGTAAAAGCACGATCTCGATCGGCGTTTCAGGATACACAGGCGGAGATTATAGTGTTGATGTAAAAAATGCCGATATTGCATTATATGAAGCAAAAAAATCAGGAAGAAACAAAACTGTTCTGTACGGGGGCAGTGAACTGTTTTCTGAAATAAGAAAAAGTGGATAAAAAGGCTGCGTGGCGTTTGCCCGCAGCCTTTTAAACTTATCTTCACGTTTATCAGCAATAGTACACAGCATTATTTTTCAGGAAGCTTCAGCACCTGTCCTTTAAAAATAGTGTCTGACTCAAGCTTATTCAGTTTTTTGATCTCAGTATACCTTGCACCGTTTCCGAGGTATTTTTCAGAAATTTCCCATAGTGATTCATTTTTTGAAACAGTGTGTTCTCTGTACGGAGTAACATCAGGCTTTGTGTAGCCGTTCAGACCTGCATTTTTTATCATAGAAGGATAATCTATATATCCGTAGTTCAGGTCAACATCAGATAAAATCCCCTTTATTTTCCCTTTATGGCTGTATTGCCAGATACCATGGTCGTACTTAAAATCAGTTGCCTTTACACCTGTGTGTGCAACCCATATTGAATACCGTTTCAGAAAATCCTCAGTAAAAACTGATTCCAGAAATGATTTATAGCTATAAATCCCTACCCAGTATCCTGCGGTCTCCATTTCATTACAGAAAGCCACAGCAATATCCTGCAGACGTTTGTCAGATAAACCAAGCTGTGTTTTATCTTCTATATCAAAGTATACAGGATAATTTAGTTTTTTGCCGGCAATTGATTTAAGGCAGGCGTCGGCTTCCTTTTTTGCTTCGTCTGCAGATAATGCGTAGCTGTACCAATAAGCACCTGTATTAATATTGTTTTCAGTACATCCGGAGTAGTTCCTTTCAAAGCTGCTGTCCTTCTGTGATATCTCACGTCCATAGCCTGCTCTGAGAATTGCAAATTCAACTGCATCGGATTTTACCTGTTTCCAGTCCACAACACCCTGATAAGAGGAAACGTCAATACCTTTGTTCATTGTATCACCTCCATGTGATTATTCTATGCACTTGAAGAAGGTTAGTTGAATGAGGCTGTTATCATATTTTTTTAAGGAGCTTCAAAACTTACTTTTTAAAAAGAAACACATAAATAAAAAAAGTAAGCACATACTATATCTGAGGTGATAAATATGGCAAAGCAGGGCATGAAGCGTCCTGAACGCACACATGTGCATCATAAGAATGATGAGTCTGCAGTTCCTGAAATCCAGGGCAAAGCCAGACACGGAAAGAAGCATGCCAATCCTATCATTGCAGGTACAGGATCACCTGCGCAAAAAGTATATCACACAAGACCTTTTTCGCAGGACAGACCTGTCTCCGATGTTTATGCAGTTATCGACACTGATCTTGCAAGAGATAACGTGGAGAATGATCTTACTGCTGCGGATCTACAGGATTTATAAGATAAAACGCTGTCTGACAACAAGTCGGACGGCGTTTTTAAACAGGAGGATGTATGAAATCAATATGGCAGAAAAGCGTGGATATGCCTTCGTTTTTCTGAAAACGACAGTGTAACGTATTATGTATGCAGAGGCCATATATGTATGCCTCCTTCAAACGAATATTCCGGTAAATGATCTGAGACAGAAAAAATATCGCAGTTGATATAGCTTCAACTGCGATATTTTTTCTAAATTTCCTTTGTAAGTATGTTGCCGTCGCTGCAGAATCCGAGTTTTGTAAGATATTTTTTATGCTCATATGTGCTATCAGGGGCAGTCAGCTTGTTGACACCCTGTTCCTTCAGACGTGACAAAAGAAACTGCCCTGCTTTTATGTCACGGTATCCGCGAATAATGTAGTCAAGCTCAATCCTGCAGGTGTCATCCGATCTTGTTCCGATAAGTACGCCGATTATTTCACCGCTTACAAACATTACATGGATCTCAGCATCCGGGGTCAGGGAGTAGTCAGGGAAAAATGCCTGTATATCGTTTTTGTAGTGGTCAAGAAAATAACGTACTGTTTTATCATCTGCACCGGCAATAACATGACCGAAGTTATCCTTTTGTCTGAACTGGCGTATTGTCTGGAAAAGGTTTATGCAGATAAGTGAAAAATTAAGCACTACTACAGGCCAGGCATCACAGAAGAGAGCATAAATCATACTTATAAACGAGCCGCACATATTGAAAATCCGAAGCTTTAAAACTGATGTCATCATCATTGAAACAATGATAAGTGCAGTTCCGGTATATCCAAAGATTTCGAGATAAATATTCATACTGACCTCCTAAAAATGCTTTTGAGTTTTGGTGAGATTTTTTACCCAGCGGTATTTTACATAGTTCATGTATACAACAGGAAGCTTTATTATTTCATCGATGTTTATAATAATGTACACCAGAGTAACAGGCAGGTGAAGAACAAAAGCGCATACAAGACCGATAGGAACAACTATTGCCCACATGGTGACAGCGTCGCATATAAAACCAAACTTTGAATCCCCGCCTGAAGGAAGAATACCGGAAATAACTGTCATGTTGATCGATTTTCCGATTACATAGTACGAGCAGACTATGAGCATTGTCTGAAGATACTTTCTTGCTGTTGGTGTGAGTGTACTGATAAGCGGAACGAACGGCAGTACGCAAAGAATCATGGCGCCGGCGATCACGCCGCTGAAGATTGCTATTTTTACAAGTCTTGAACCATATTCACGGGCTTTATCAAGTTCGTTTTTTCCGAGCTGTTTTCCTACCATGACGCCGCTGGCATTTGCAACTCCCGAGCAGAAGCAGATAGACAGATTTTTAATTATATTGGCGATAGAATTTGCAGCTGCAGCATCACTTCCAAGATGCCCCATGATAACTGAATACATTGTAAATCCGACGCCCCATACTATTTCGTTACCGAGTATAGGTGCAGTGTATTTCCAGAAGTCGTGCTTAAGGCTTTTATCATTGTGGAGGAGATATGGTATGCGAAGAGTAACCTCCTTGTTCTTTGCCATGATCACAAAAACCCATGCAAACTCTACTGCTTTTGATATTACTGTTGCAAGTGCAGCACCCTTGATTCCCATATCGAACACAAAAATAAACAAAGCGTTGAACACGATGTTTATAACAACGGAAACACTGCTTATCACTGCACTCATAGACGCCATTCCGCAGTTTTTCATGATGCTCAGATATATCTGTGATATACTCAGAAGAAGATATGTGATTCCGACAACACGCAGATATTCAGCACCGCCGGAAATCAGTACCGGATCTGAGGCAAAGGCTTTCATAAGAAATTCGGGAAACAGAATTGCTCCGAACATAAACGGGAGAGAGATAAGAACAGATATCTTAAGACCTATTCCAAGTATTTTTTCTACAGAGATATTGTCCCTGATCGCACGGTATTGAGCGGCAAAGATAGATACACCGGACATTATCGCATATAAAAACAAAGAGTAAACAAACTGTATCTGTCCTGCCAGAGACACTGCCGATAATGCATCCTGACTTATAAAACCTATCATAAAAGCGTCAGAAACGCTTACCATCGCCATCATAAGCTGTTGAAAAGCCATAGGAAGAACGAGTGACTTAAGCTGTATATTGAATTTTTTCTTCTCTGATATTTCCATATCAAAAGCTCCTTTTCTTTCAGCGTACTATGTTAAAAAACTCTATTTATGAATGCAAAAAATATTTTTTGCGTTCACTATAATTATATACCTAAAAACTCAAAAAGTCTATAATCAATATTTTTTTATTACCTTACACATCCACTAACTACGTTAGCTCCGTGCATATCAGCTAATAGTAAACGACTGTTTCATTTGCCGTTTACTATATCAGCAGGAATGTGATTTTTGTATTTTTCAATCGGACAGGTTCAAGAAAATCAGATACCAATTCAGAAACAAACAGAGCAGTATCGCTAAGCTGAGATACTGCTCTGTATAGTGAAGTATTTTATTATATTGCAGTGAACATTAAAACAAGTCTGACTTTCAATACAATTTCTTATGGCATTATTGATTCTGTCCAGTATTCACGGTTATAGATATCTGTAAAACGATATGTTATTTTCAGCTGACCATTGCCGACGTCTACGTTGCTTATTTTCATGTTGTCTGTAACGGTCATCTGTTCTCCGAGATAATAGCTGTCATCGTAAGTGCCATCGTAGCTGTAGTAGTCGCATATAAAATCAAGAGTATCGCCGCTCTTAAGCTCAGTCATGTTTTTAGCCACTGTATCTGTTTCGTTGTTTATATAGTCAGTAGAAGCACCGGCAATGTAGCCGTCAGGGTTTTCACTGTCAAAAACCAGAATAAGATTTGCACGTTCGCCGTTAAGCTTTACCGGAACATATCCTGTTATGGAATATACGTCGTTTCCGAATTCGGTAGTATCCGTATGATAGTAGGCAACCGGCTGACCGTTTATGGCAAGCCATGTGTTGTCCGTATCTGCAATAAGATCGCCGTCATCGTCAAAATCAAACACATTATCAAGTCCCATATCAACATATCCGCTTCCGTCATCATAGAAAAGGTTTTTGTCAAGATTGTGAACAAGCTCCCATTGACTTTCCGGAAGCTCCATAACATATTGTCCTTTGCTGTTCTTTTCCCATACAAGTCTTGAAGCATCAAAGTAATTCATTGATATATATTCGGCAGTTTCGCCGGCAGACATGGCTGTTTCGTTCATATATCCGGTGTTTGAAGAATCAAGACCTTCTATGATACGATCGGAGCTGCCGCTAAGGAAGCCGTCAATAAGCTGTCCTATCATGTCGGTACTGCCTGAACCTACTGATGTATCGAGTATTCCGAGAAGAGAAGAGAGCGGTGATGATGTACCGCCGGACGCTATCTGACCGGATGTTTCAAAGCTTGCAAATTGTCTTATGCATTTGCTGTATTCGGAATCCATGCCGATTCTGTTGTATGTATTGCAAGCGGTATCTACGTTTGAGGTGCGGCGATAGGGGAAGTATATAGATATTCCGTATGCGTTTGTAATGTTTGAGGATGTGCGGTTGTATTTTACTGCTTTTCTTATTGCATTGCTTAATTCTTCACCTTCAGGATTGTTCATGTTAAGTGCAAGATGAGCAAGATCCACCTGATCTATTTTTGAAGATACAGCAAACTCTCTTGTAAGGTATCTTGCATCTGAAACAGCTTTGTATTCCTGGTTTGACATCATATTGCTGACAGAAAGAGCAAACGAATTCAGTCTGTCAGGAACAGTGTTGGAGAATTCGGCAAGATCTACTATTGAGAGAGTTGTTTTCTGTCCCCGGCATCTTTTGGCACAGGTAGAAACAAAATCGTCGATGATTTTTTTACCTGTTTCTATGGTAGAAACCGAAGTGTTTCTGCCAAGTGCGGTAAGCCAGTCTGTATAGTACCAGCCGATACCGGGTTCAGTTTCTTCAGATGCAATCATATAATCAGCATGCTTGTTGAGCATAAGAGCAGTTTCGGCAGTAGCCATAAGACATGCGTCAAACCCTACAAAATCAAATTTTACACCTGCGTTTGAAAGCGCGCTGTCTATTTCGGCAAGATCCATTGAGCCGCTTCCTGAATTTTTTTCGTCATAGCCAAAACCGCTGACAGAACCGCCGCCGTGATCCCATAAAATAAGCTGGTTTCTGTTAGCAGGAAAGTTCTGATTGCAGTAACGTATAAAAGAGGTAAGCGTATCAGGATCTGTCATTGAGTCACTGCCGTAGTTTTCTTCGAGACGGTTTATTTTACCGTCTTTTATCTGATAGATCTGATTTTTCTTGTTGCTGATCCCGTTTATTTTCCATTCCTTACAGCCACCCGTATAAAGAATAAGATTGACATTATCTCCGAACGACGCATCTGCCATCTCCTGAATATCAGAGGATGCCATTCCGTTTCTGGATTCAAGATCAGTACCGCATATGTATACCATTATAGTTACAATATCCTGTCTGTTACCAAGAAGCTGAGTGTATTTCGGACGTGATCCTGCTGCAATGCTTGTGTCAAGTGTTCCGTTATTATCGGAAATATAATCATCTGAATAATTGTTGTCCGGAAGATAGTTCTGCGTATAGTCCGGTGAAGAGCCTCCGTCCTTGAAAAAACTGAAAACAAGAAATCCGATAAACAATAAAGTAGGGAGACTGATACCTGTTCCGATTGCGGCACGCTTGCCTGATGTACGAGGCTTCTGACCGGAATAACCGTTGGATGAACCTACAGGTCCACTGCCCAGACCGCTTCCGCGTCTGTAGATTCCGTGTCCGCCTGAGGTAACATTTTTTTCTCTGCTACGGGGTCTTTTAGGTTCCATTTGCATCCTCCTGTTTTTTAAAATCATAGTGAACGAAAAGAATGTTTTCCGGATCCACTATGATTAATTTTTTTCATTTCCTTAAACATACGCCGACTAAGTAAACTGCGTATGTTTCGGCTGATACATTAAATTGTAGCGATTTTTGCATATTTTGTCAAGGTATGCTGTATATTATTTTTTTATGATAACGTTCATTATCATGTTATTGCAGTACTGGCATCTGTAATGCTCGTCAACAGCTCCGGTTATAGGTGCTGCGCACGAAGGACATCTGTCCTTGACTATTTTTTTGGCAAGAGCTATCACAAGCTTGTCGTTATGCTTTTCAAGTGTACTGTTTTTGAGATAGCCATACCGTAGAGCAGTTCTGACTTTTTCAAGTTTCGTATTTTTATCCTGTAGCATGTTTGCTGATGGGATATCAGAGGCGTTTATAAAAGGAATCCTGCATTTTGAAAAGTATTCTGAGCATATTTGCGCAACATGCAGATGCTTTATTTTTTTGATCCTGTTACGTATTATCGGTATAAACGCAGCAATTATTATAACGTCCCATATCATCATTTCTGCAAGATCGGCTTTTATATTTGCAAAGGAAGAAGCGTGAATGTCAGAGAGCAGAACTTTTGTCAGATACTCCTTGTCGTTGTATTTTCCCATATAGTCCATAAACATTGCTGAGAAAAGAATAGTTGTAAATATTCCTAACGCAAGAAGCAGGATGAAAAAGACTTTTTTTCTATTAAGATTTTTCGCAGAATAATACTGAGGCTTTTGTATACCATCAGAAAGGCTGTTTGTAATACTGTAAAACCTGTCATTAGTAAGAACGTTTGCAAATAAATCAGAGCTCCCGCAATAGGCACATACGCCTGTAAAATATATACTCTTTTCAATCTGAGCACCGCAGCTTTTACATTCGCAGGTGTATTTTTTACTGCTTAGTGCAATCTGTTCTGTGCCGTCTATAGTCTTTAACTCATAGTTTTTCATATAAAAACGCGATAAAGAGCTTAACTGTTTTTTTACCTTTTTTTCAGTTTGTCCTGTTACTTCCGCAAGTTCACTGTACTCTATATATCCGTCAAGATTTCCTTCAAAATATCCCGAATAAAAATTAGCGTCCTGTATTCTGCGCTTTGATTTTTGTGAAATAACAAGCAGTATGATTCCGATTATAATATCAGCAACACAACTGGGCGTTGCTTTTGCGTGAATAACAGTATCAAAATCTCCCCAGTAGTATTTGGTAAGAGAAATCAGGATCGAAGTAGATGTGATTATGTTGAATATTGAAATAACCGCAAATATTACGTTTCTGATTTTTAAAAACCTGATCATTTTTTCCTTTAAGTACATTATAGATTCTCCCTTTTTTTATTTGTAGTGAACAAAAAAATATATCGTTTGCTATAATTGTATATGCTTAGCTATTATAGCATAAAACAGCAGAATTTTCAACAATATGCACTTGAAGGAGCCGATGAAAGCTATAGTGAAAACCAGAATAAACCTGTCGTTTACTTTTACGCAGGACTTAAAAAATTTTTTGAATAAACTTCTGTATATTCTTTTTTACTATGACACACCCTAACCAAAAGGAGTGTTTACATGGAAATCTTACAAGTTATACTTACATCACTCATAAGTATTATCACTTTGTTTCTTCTTACAAAGCTTATGGGAAACAAGCAGGTCTCACAGCTTAGTATGTTTGACTATATTATAGGAATATCCATCGGTTCGATTGCCGCAGAGTTCGCAACCGATCTTGAAAATCCGGAAAGATCATTGATAGCAACGTTGATATATGCAGTATGTGCTTATCTGGTGTCTGTTGTGACCGGAAAATCAACACATATGAGAAAGCTTATCATAGGCAGACCTCTTATTTTGCTTGATAATGGAAAGCTCTATCGCAAAAATTTAAAAAAGGCGAGAATAGATATGAGCGATTTTCTTACCCATTGCCGTAACAAAGGATTTTTCGATTTGTCACAGATACAGACTGCTGTGTTTGAATATAACGGTTCGATAAGTATACTTCCCGTGGAGGCAAACAGACCGCTTGAACCCTCTGATATGGATCTGGAGCCTGTTCAGCAGAAGCTTCATATAAACGTTATTCTTGATGGAAATATTAACGAAGAAAATCTCAAAAAAACAGGGAACAACAAGGTGTGGCTTGAAAAGGAAATGTCGAAACAGGGATTTCACAAAGCTAAAGAGGTTTTTTTCGGTTGTGTTGACACTGTAGCTAACAGGCTGATTTTATTTCCTTATGAAATCGAAAACAATACTTCCGATCCTTTTGAATAAAGAAGCGAAGATATAGTAAACGACAAATTTGTTTTGACGTTCACTATATTATAAATTCCCCGGGTATGGTTTTGCGGCTGTATCCGGGTTATGGAATTTATAAGATATTTTATTTCAGAAAAATTTCCGGAAGTGTGACTTAGTCACAGAAATGAACCGGATTTTCAGGTATACTTAATATCAGAAACCGGAGGTAAAGGATAGTAAACAGGAATTCATAAAAATCCAGGTATACTATAATATAACTTAATATAACAAAAAAGAAAGAGGTAAGAAAATTATGAAAAAATGGATATGTACAGTTTGTGGTTATGTTCACGAGGGAGAAACAGCACCGGAAAAATGTCCTGTATGCAAACAGCCGGCAGAAAAATTTTCACCTTATGAAGAAAAGAAAAATAAATACGCCGGAACAAAGACAGAGAAAAATCTCGAAGCTGCATTTGCAGGTGAATCTCAGGCAAGAAATAAGTATACATATTTTGCATCTGTTGCCAGAAAAGAAGGCTATGAGCAGATAGCTTCACTGTTCCTCTCGACAGCTGACAACGAAAAGGAACACGCAAAAATGTGGTTCAAAGAGCTTAACGGTATAGGCGATACAGCCGAAAACCTTGCAGCTGCCGCAGAAGGCGAAAACTTTGAGTGGACAGATATGTATGAAGAGTTTGCAAAAACAGCAGAAGAAGAAGGTTTCCCTGCACTCGCTGCAAAGTTCCGTATGGTAGGAGCTATAGAGAAGCATCATGAGGAAAGATACCGTGCACTTCTCAGAAACATTGAGACTGCAAAGGTGTTTGAAAAGAGCGAAGTTAAGGTATGGGAATGCCGTAACTGTGGCCATATAGTAGTAGGAACAAACGTTCCTGATGTATGTCCGGTATGTGATCATGCACAGGCTTACTTTGAGGTAAGATCTGAGAATTATTGATGTAAATATAAAAAGGCAGTCGTATAACTATATTTTGCCATAAAAAAACCGACCTTCCATTCGTTAGATTTTTGGTCTAACTTTTGAGGGTCGGTTTATTAGGTTTGAGTGTGCTTTTGGTTCTTTAGTCTTCTAGAAGGAGTTGAATAAGTTTTATCATATCATTTGTGTCAATCTTGCTATCCTTGTTAAGATCGCCGTTTGGAACTTCTTCTGTATCAACAATGAGGAGTAAGTACTGCTTAAGTTTCATAAGGTCTCTGGCGTTTACAACTCCGTTGTTATCAACGTCGCCGTAAACAGTTTCTGTTATGTCAGGTGTTGTGATAGGCTTATCGCATAATGATACAAATTTCTTCTGATATTTTTCAGCGTAGGCTTCGGCTGTTGAATTAGTATAACCATAAATTGTTGCTGTATCAGAAATAGTGTATTCGTGATCAAATATTTCACATTCTGGGTTTGTTACTGTTATTGATGTTAAACTGCTACAATGAGCAAATGCATAATCATTGATTGATGATACACTATCGAGAAGAATTATATTTTCTATATTCTCCATATCTTTAATTATAGAACCACTAAATCCTCCAGCCCCTGATACTATCAAGCTGTGTTTTTTTTCGTTATACACCCAATATAAATTATGACCACACATTCCATAATATCCGTCAATCAAATTGTACTCCAGATTATTCTGCTTACAATACTCCTCAATTTCAAAAAATAATTCTGAAACATCTCCATATTCATTTAAATCAACTGTATACCACACAATTTCATCGGTTTGACTATCAGAAACTGCCCATGTTAATGTGCTACCTTGTACAATCGGTTGGATTGATGTATTAGAAAGTCGTGCATCATAAATGGTAGATTGTCTTCGTAATATATTACCGCATTCGTCTAAAATGACATACTGAATGCTGTCAAATTTATTATCTACAATTTTTTCCCAAAGAACACAGTAAGAACCATCTTCAAGGGTTACAATCTTTACATTTCCGGCTTTTTCTGTATCATTACACTCTGTAAGCCAGACGACATTTCTATCTGCAATTTCTCCGGTTGCTTTATTAATGCGGTTTTCACCTGCACAATCAGCTGCAACATCATCAAGCAGTGTTTTATCTATAATTCGGATAAATACATCATAGTTTCCAGTAGATAAATTTGATTCAGAATAATTTCCTGAAGTGTAAAAACGTTCAGATTTTCCTGTAATTGCATAGGTTGATGCACTCTTTGCTAATCCTCCCATATAAGTATGGGTATCATTCTGATGTGAGCCATTTTCTGCATATTTACCGCTGGAATGAAAACATAATGTACGATAATTTCCTTGTGTAGTGAATTGAGTAAAGTTTATTCCACGGAGGTTACAATCACCACGCTCTATTGCTGCAAAACCAATTTCCGTTGCTATCATATTCACGCCAAAGCTGTGGCTAGATACTAATCCTTCAAATTCGATAGATTCCATTGTTTTTGAATCTATCGAAATAAACTCTGAGCCTTGATGATGCAAGCCATCTCTAGATGCTGTCCATTCAGTGTCATAAAGTACACCTATTATACCATTGCTGTATTCAATGTTTGCATTTCCTGCATCAAAAGGAAATTGTGCATCTGTAAAATCAACAGATAAACCACATTCATCAATAAGATTACCTTTTAAATCATACTTAGAGATTATTATATTTTCCACATGAAGCGAATTATCAATAATATTATCTGAAATACTTTTTCCCCACATTACATAGAGATAATCATCGTCACCAATTGTAGCAGCACCAAATGTATAGCCTTCATTTCGAATTTCAAGAGATTGTAGGCTTTCATTTTTGGGGATCATAATGATATCGTCTTTTTCACCATAAACTGCATAAATTTCCCCAGATACACTGCAGACTTCTTGTAATCTGTCGAGATGTCCGAACAAATTATAATCTGTTATTTTATCGTATGTGCTATACAAATCACGATTTAATTTTACAGATGTGACATCTGCCAAAATTATTTCTTCGTTTATGTTATCGGTAAAACTATAGTTTTTTATGCGTGGTCGAATAATAGAGGTTAAATTGTTGCACGAATCAAAAGCTCTGTATCCGATGCTTATCACACTGCTGGGGATTGTTATTGATGTTAATCCAGAACATTTGGAAAATGCACGATCACCAATACTTGTAACGCTATCTGATATGGTTATTGATGTTAATCCAGAGCATTCGGAAAATGCATAATCACCAATACTTGTAACGCTATCTGGTATGGTTATTGATGATAATCCAGAACATTTGGAAAATGCATAATCACCAATACTTGTAACGCTATCTGGTATGGTTATTGATGTTAAGTAAGTACAATCGGAAAATGCAAAATCTTCGATACTTGTGACGCTATCTGGTATGGTTATTGATGTTAAGCCGGAACAACGGGAAAATGCACAATCACCAATACTCGTAACGCTATCTGGTATGGTTATTGATGTTAAGCCGGAACAACCGGAAAATGCATAATCGCCAATACTTGTAACGCTATCTGGTATGGTTATTGATGTTAAGTAAGTACAATCGGAAAATACAGAATCTCCAATGCTTATGATACCACTTGGGATTATTACATCACCCTCACAAGAATATACGTCTACCAATGTTTTATTTATAATTAAAAATGGATTATTTTTTATTTGTTTTTTAAGCCATGGTGTAGAATCAAATGCTTTACCCCCAATGTTTGTAACGCTATCAGGAATTGTAACTGAGGTTAGCTTGTCACAATAAGCAAATGCATATGCTCCAATACTTGTGACACTGCCGGGAATTATTATTGAAGTTAAACTTTTACATTTACTAAACGCTCCCTTACCGATATTTGTAACACTATCAGGGATTTGTATTGAAGTTAATCTTGCACAATAACAAAATGCCTGAGCACCAATACTTGTAACGCTGTTTGGGATTGTCATTGATGTTAAGCTTGTACAATTCATAAATGCATAATTACTAATACTTGCAACGCTATCAGGAATTGTTATTGATGTTAAGCCAGAACATTCGTAAAATGCACACTCTCCAATACTTGCAACACTGTCAGGGATTGTTATTGATGTCAAGCCAGAACATTCGGAAAATGCATAATCGCCGATACTTGTGACGCTGTCAGGGATTGTTATTGATGTCAAGCCAGAACAATCGTAAAATGCATGATCGCCGATACTTGTGACGCTGTCAGGGATTGTTATTGATGTCAAGCTATAACATTGGTAAAATACATAATCGCCGATATTTGTAACGCCATCAGGAATTATTATGGAAGTTAATTTTTTGCAATAATTAAAAGCTTGATTTCCGATACTTGTGACGCTATCAGGAATCGTTGCTGATGTTAAGCCAGAACATTTGTAAAATGCACACTCTCCAATACTTGTAACACTGTCAGGGATTGTTATTGATGTTAGTCCGGAACAATCGCCAAATGCATGATATCCGATACTTGTAACACTGTCAGGGATTGTTATTGATGTTAAGCCAGAACAATTGTAAAATGCAAAATCTTCGATACTTGTAACACTGTCAGGGATTATTATTGATGCTAATCCAGAACAATTGTAAAATGCATAATCGCCAATACTTGTTATACCGTTACCTATAATAACTTTTTTTACTTTTTCTTTAGGGAGTGTAATATTGTCGGGCATATTTCCACTTCCGTTTATAGTAAGCGTTCCATCGTCGTCAAGTTCCCAAGTAATGTTTTTTCCTAATGTTCCGCTTTCTTCAGTAGCCGCCGATGCTGTGATAAAAGAAACGAAACGATAGTCTACTTCGGTTACAAATGAATCCGTACACATAAATGCACATGCAATAATTGTTGCAATTATTTTTTTGGTTTTCATAATATGTAATCCTCCTTTGTAAAGCTTAATTGTAATAAAAAAGTCTATAAAAAACGAATGACGTTAAAATTAAATGTTTTGTATCTATACAAAGAGTGGCTGATAATGTATACTAAATAATCTTGTAAACTTAAGATTATTTAGTTCCAAATAAAAATAGTTAAAAGAATTATTGCTTTTTTCTTATAATCGGTTTTCAAATAAACACCCCAATACAATAATCTATAACATGATATTAATAGTATATACCATTTTTTTGAATGGGTCAATATAATTACAAAAAATAAAATTAGTTTTAGTTAAAATGCTTGTTTTAAAACTATTTGAGAAACACTATCCCAAAACAACTATTCACAAAGCAGCGAAAGACTAACCCGGTTTGGGCTAGTCTCTATGTTAGATTACTACGATAAAATGTTAAGTTGAATGAACCGTCGTATACGGTACCGTACGTACGGTGGTGTGAGAGGTTGGTGGCTCATTGTCACCTCCTACTCTATTCGTCTAAAAAAATAATGCATTACTATATATTCTGCATGGTGAACAATAAATGTTAAAATAAAACAGGCGTATGCTTTTTTGCATACGCCTGTAGTGCGTTTTTACTCCGGCAGATTAAGCTGTTTTTTTAACGCCATTCAAAAATCAGTTTACTCCGTGCACGACTCTTTCTTCAACTTCGGAGCGTTTTGCATTGTTGAAACGGCCGAGTTCTCCGACAAGGTATCCGGTAATTCTTCTTATTCTCTGAAAAGAAACGTCTTCAAACTCGTAGCTGAGGTTTACGTAATCTCCGTCAAGGTCTATCTGCATGGTGCGGATAGCTCTGTTCGGGTATTTTTCCATAGCGAACTTTAAGTAAGCCTCCTGCTCTTTTTTACTCAGAGTTCCGTTGATTACATTGATCTGCGTCATTGTTTTTTGTCCTCCTTGTATATATGTGGTGTTGTTAAGAATATTATACCACAATATATAGTGAGTTGCAATAGAGTGAAAAAATATTTTTTTTATTTTTCAGGGTCTGTTTTTTCGTTCGTATCCTGTGAGGCTCTGTGAATCTTCTTGGCAATATACTGGGGACGTTTTTTTGTTTCGGTGTATGTTTTTGAAAGATATATACCGCTTATTCCGTTACAGAAAAGCTGTATTCCTGCGATAAAGCACATTATACATGCAAGTGACGGCCAGCCGGCAACCTTATCTCCGAAAATAAGAGCACGCATGAATATAAAGCATACACCAAGAAAAGAGATTATACAGAAGATGATTCCTATTATTGAAGAAATGGCAAGAGGAGCAGTTGAAAAAGCTACTACGCCTTCTATTGCATAGATAAGCAGTCCCCAGAAAGACCACTTTGTCGTGCCGCCGACTCTTTCTCTGTTTTCAAACTCGAGCCACTTGGTTTCAAAGCCTACCCAGGAAAAAATACCTTTTGAAAATCTGTTGCATTCTGTAAGTGAAAGAATAGCATCTACCATGCGTCGGCTCATCATTCTGAAATCACGTGCTCCGTCAACGATTTCTGTTTTTGAGATCTTGCCCATGAGTTTATAGAACATCTTTGCAAACCATGATCTTATTTTGGGCTCGCCTGTTCGTGTAAATCTTCTTGATGCGACACAGTCGTACTGTTCTTCAGTTTTAAGTATATGGTACATTTCTTCTATAAGCTCCGGAGGATCCTGCAGATCAGCGTCTATGATAACTGTGTAGTCACCGGTAGAGTTTTCGATGCCTGCATACATAGCGGCTTCTTTTCCGAAGTTTCTTGAAAAAGTAATATAGCTTACTCTTGGGTTTGTTTTTGAGTATTCCTCAAGTATAGAAAGTGTTTTATCCTTTGAACCGTCATCTACAAAAAGATATTCCATAGCGATATCGTATGATTCACGCATTTTGTTATAGACCTTGTCAATTTCTTTTAAAAAGATCGGTATGGTTTCTTCTTCGTTATAGCACGGAATTATGATCGTTATTTTTTCCATATTGCTGCTCCTTGTAGGGATAGTGATTATAAATAAAAGATATCTGCGGTTTATATGAAAACCACTTATTAGTATAGCATATATGCAATATTTTTTCAACTCAGATTTTATGGATAATTTTTTCAGAAAATACAGATACTGAAAGTTTGCTTTGCCGTCGGTTTTTACAGAAGAAAACCAACAGAAAAATGGGCTTTTACTGCATTTTTGCACTATTACAGTATTGACATTTTTTCAAAAAATAGGTACAATATAACGAGTGAATTTATAAAATAAATATTTATGAAAGGCTGGTTATTTGCGATGAAGAATATGCTTTCTTTTTTTTGCAGCAGGATATGTGAGGTGATAAAATGAGCATGTCTGTTGTTGTTTTTATGCTTAACATTATAGTGTTTGTGTTTTTTGGAGCAGTTATTTTTGGAAGGACAAGCGAAAACTCTTCAAGGTTTAATGCTTTTACAGAAAAGTATTCTAAAACAATAAGTATTTCCGGAGCGGCTTTTGCACTGGTGTCATTGATTCTTGATATTACAAAAATAGCCGATATGAGCGGATATAAGTTCATATCTGTCTGGATAATAGTATTATATCTTATTTCTGAGTTTTCACGAAGAAATAAAATATCTGAAAACCGCAGGCATCTTTTTAATTTCTGTACAAGAAGCTTTGTTGTATGTCTTGCGGCCGAGCTTTTTGTGTTCAATCTCAATTCTGCTCATCTAATTGCGGGCGGATACAATAAAAAAATGCTTGACATAAGCTCTGCAGTTTCAGAAAACTTTGATGTCAGATCAAGGACAAATACAGGAGAAGGAAATTTTTCTCTTGAATTCAGATCGCTTGGTATGCCTGTCGGTACGCTTACAGTAGTTGCGGAGTCTGACAAATCACATACTGTAAAAGCAGATGTATCGATTTCCGATGATACACATTCGCCTTCGTATCGAAATAACATAGCCTCTGTTCAGATAATAAAGGACTACAAAAGAAGCGAAACTATTCCGTGCAATTTTTCAGGTTCAGTTCATGATATGAAGATTTCATTCAACGCTGCTTCGGATGAAACCATAAGAATAACAAAGATAGAGATAAATTCTCCCATAAAACTGCATTTTTCAATTGTGCGTTTTATTATTCTTTTTGGTTCAGCGCTTGCGATATATGCTCTTGTTTCACCGAAGATGCTTTACAGGCGTTATTCAGATGTTCAGGGAACTGTTGAAGTAACCGCAAAACTTATCACGGCTGCGCTTATACTTGTATCTCTGTTTTTGACAAACATGGGACGTTACCGTGATGGTGATCATAGTCTGGCTAAGGATTTTTCTCTGACAAGCGGAAATCAGATAACTCAGGAAATTGTCGATTCGTTTGAAAACGGACGGCTTGATATCATGACCGATATGAATCAGGCACTGCTCGAACTTGAAAACCCTTATGACTGGAGCCAGCGTGATAATATAGGTTCATATCCGTGGGATCACCTTCTTTTTGAAGGAAAGTATTATTCATACTATGGAATAGCACCGGTTATCACACTTTTCTGGCCTTACTATAAGATCACAGGCTACTATTTCCCGTCCAGCTGGGCAGTATGGCTTTTTGGTGTAGTAGGTATAATATTCCTTACAAAGTTTTATCTGTGTTTTATAGATAAGTTCTTCAGAAAAGCATATGCATCCATAGTGCTTGCAGGCTTCGTAATAATGCAGCTTTCTACAGGTATATACTTCTGTTACTTTGCGGCATACTTCTATGAGATAGCACAGTCATCAGGCTTCCTGTGGGTAACATCAGGCGCGTATTTCCTTATGAGTTCGAACGTTATAGGAGACGGAAAGATTAAAAACGCAAGAGTTGCCGCCGCCGCTTTCTGTCTGAGCATGGGTGTGCTCAGCCGACCGACTATTGCTGTTTATTGTGTTGCAGCTTTGTTTTTGATATATGCCGGCTTCAGAAAAAAACGTTCGCTCTATGATAAGAAGCAGTCTGCTGCTCGTTATTATATTCCGTATTTTCTTTGTGCTCTTGCTCCGTTTGCGGTTATCGGTTCTGTTCAGATATGGTACAACTATGCAAGATTCGGAAACCCGTTTGACTTCGGAATAGAGTACTCGCTTACGATAAACGACTTTACCAGAGCAGAATACCATACACATTTTGCTGCGTCGGGATTCTTTAATTTTCTTTTTGCTATTCCTTCCTTCAGTGAAAACTTTCCGTTTTTAAAAGCGGAATATCCAAAACTGTTTTCACCTAACGGATATTATTTTATAGCTACCGGTTCAGCTCTCGGAATGATTTTCAAGGCTCTTCCGGTTGCAGCATATTCAAAGTCACTAAACGCATACAGACTTTCAAAAAATCCCGAAAAGAAGCTGTATACAGTTATTATCATTGCAGTGTGTGTCGTATGTCCTTTCATAGTTATTTTCTCAATATGGGAAAGTGGCTTTGCGGCAAGATACAGCGTTGATTTTGCATGGCAGATGATTCTTGGAGCGCTTATAATCTGCTTTATCATACATGAAAAGTGCAGCAAGGATCTGAAGTACCAGCTTAACAAGCTTATGGTATCGGCTATGGTATTAAGTGTTGTTATGAACTTTATACAAGAGTGGTCATACGACAATCCTGTTTCACTGTATACGCCCGAATGGCAGGCCAGGGCGCTGGCATTTTCAAGATTGTTTGAATTCTGGAGATAGGAGTAAAAATGAATAATTCAGAGATTTTATATATGATAGTTCCTTGCTATAACGAAGAAGAGGTTCTTGACGAAACAGCAAGGCAGCTCAAGGAAAAATACATTTCGCTTATAGACAGAAAAATGATTTCTGATCAGAGCAGAATAGTGTTTGTAAACGACGGTTCAAAAGACAAGACCTGGGAAATCATAAGCAGACTTCATGAGGCAGATCCTGAGTTCTTTTCAGGAATAAATCTTGCCCATAACAGCGGACATCAGAACGCTGTTCTTGCAGGACTTATGACAGTAAAGGATATCTGCGATATGGCGATTACAATGGACGCGGATCTTCAGGATGATATAAACACCATAGATGCAATGGTTGAAAAATACTATGAAGGAAATCAGGTTGTCTATGGCGTAAGAAGTGCAAGAGATACAGATACCTTCTTTAAAAAATTCACTGCTGAAGGCTTCTACAAGTTTATGAAGGTCATGGGAGCAGATGTAGTCTATAATCATGCGGATTTCAGACTTATGAGCAAAAGAGTTCTCTGTGAGCTTGCAGGCTTCAAGGAAGTAAATCTGTTCCTCAGAGGAATGGTTCCTCTCATAGGTTTCCAGAGCTGCAGCGTTTACTACGAACGTCATGAAAGATTTGCAGGAGAGAGCAAATATCCTCTGAAAAAAATGCTTTCGTTTGCTGTGAACGGAATAACATCATTCAGCACAAAGCCTCTGAAGCTCATAACCTTCCTTGGCATCATGATGTGTGTTGTAAGTATAATTACTTTTATATGGGCTTTTGTTGTAAAGCTTTTCGGCCGCTCAGAGATAGGGTGGTCAAGTATGATGTGTTCAATCTGGCTCATTGGCGGTCTTCAGCTCTTCTGTCTTGGTATAATAGGAGAGTATGTAGGCAAGATTTATTCAGAGGTTAAACAAAGACCGCGATATATAGTTGACAAGTTCATAAACAAGCAGCAATAATCATACTAAAAAAAATTTTTAAGCGACACAGTGTTCGACAAAAATCACTCCATGGCTGATGTAAAATATAGTTAAACAGTAACACTAATATTTTCCATCAGAAACGGAGTGATTTTTTTTGGTAAGATTTTTGGTACAGGGAAAAAATCTGACGGCAGGTCTCTCCGGTGATATTGATCATCACAGCGCATCTCTGATGCGCAAGGAGATAGATCTTGAAATAAAACAACGTCTGCCGTCAGATATAACGCTTGATTTCGGAGATGTGACGTTTATGGACAGCTCCGGGATAGGGCTTATTATGGGAAGATGTCGTCTCATGAGAGAGATAGGAGGTAAGGTAAAGATATCAAACGCATCAGAACAAATAAAAAAAGTCATTAAGCTTTCGGGAGTTGACAGGATAACAGAAGAAGTTTAAGAGGAATAACAAAATGAGTGTAAAAGATGAAATAAAGCTTCAGTTTCCGGCTTTTTCGGAAAATGAAGGTTTTGCAAGGACAGCAGTTTCCGCGTTTATATCAAAGCTTGATCCTCGTGTGGACGAGCTTGCCGATATTCGTACAGCTGTATCCGAAGCAGTAACAAACGCAGTTGTTCATGCATACCGCAAAGAAGCGGGACTTGTATATATGACTGTCAGAATACTAAAAGACAGAGTTGTAAGTATACATATAAGAGATAAGGGTTGTGGCATAGAAGATATAGAAAAAGCTATGACTCCGTTGTTTACTACAGCGCCTAACGAGGAACGTTCCGGACTCGGTTTCGCAGTTATGGAAAGTTTTATGGATACGCTTTCGGTAAAGAGCAGGGCGGGTGCAGGGACATGCATATGCATGAAAAAAAAGCTTGCAGAAAAAGAATAACCATATGCAGTCAATAGAGAACAACCTCGGACTTGTACATCTGTGTGCAAACAAATTCCGTGGAAAGGGAATAGAGTACGACGATCTTTATTCGGCAGGATGTGAAGGGCTTATAAAAGCTATCAGAGCTTTTGATGAGGAAAGAGGTGTAAAATTTTCAACATATGCCGTACCGGTCATACTTGGTGAGATAAAGCGTCTGTTCAGGGACGGAGGTACAGTTAAGGTGAGCAGAAGTCTTAAGGAACTGTATCTGCGCATATCACGTGAACGGGAGACTTTTATGAAAAGCAGCGGCAGAGAACCGCTGCTGTCGGAGCTCGCTGAAAGACTTGAGGTTTCGGTCGAACAGATTGCAGAAGCTATTTCATCAGGACAGCCTGTTGTATCGCTGACTGACAGCGGAGAAGACGGTGAGAACCAGATAGATATACCTGTAGATGCGCCTGATGAAAAGATAAGCGAGCATATAGCACTTCACCAGATAATAGACGGACTTTGTGATGAGGAAAAGAAACTTATATATCTCAGGTATTACAAAAATCTCACTCAGAGCCGTATAGCCGATATAATGGGTATGACGCAGGTTCAGGTTTCAAGAAAAGAAAAAAAGCTTCTGCTTGTAATGCGTCAAAAATTACTCGAATGAATTTTTTTAAAAGTATTGACTTTTGTTTTATAAAATGTTATCATAAATAATGATTGCGGGCGGAACCTGGGGTTCGCCCTTGTTTTTTTACAGGAAGGAAAGTATATGAAATTTAATGAACTACAATTAACTGATGAAGTATTAAGAGCTGTAGAAGATATGGGGTTTGTTGAGACTACAGAGATTCAGGCAAGAAGTATACCTCTCATAAAGAGCGGCATCGATATCATCGGAAAATCAAACACCGGTACGGGAAAGACAGCGGCATTCGGTATACCTGCCATAGAGAGTATTTCACGTGAAAAAAACGGTGTGGAAGTGCTTATTCTTTGTCCTACAAGAGAGCTTGCTATGCAGGCATGTGATGAAATAAAAAAGTTTTCCCGTTATATGAGCTGGGTAAAGCCATGTGCTGTATATGGCGGAGCAAATATGGACAGACAGATAATCGAGCTCAAACGCGGAGCAAACCTTGTGGTTGGTACTCCGGGAAGAGTTATGGATCACATGAGACGCCGTACACTCAAGCTTCATAACCTCAAAATGATAATTCTCGATGAGGCAGACGAGATGCTCAACATGGGCTTCAGAGAGGATATAGAGTGTATACTTCAGGATATTCCGGAAGAAAGACAGACTATCCTGTTTTCTGCAACGATGCCTCCTGCAATACTTGCAATAACAAACCAGTATCAGAATAATCCCGAGCTTATAAAAATAGATCAGAAGTACAGAACTGTAGATACGATAGAACAGTATTATTTTGAAGTTCCTTCCGGTATGAAAACAGAAGCTATGCAGTATCTTCTTCTTGCGTACGAACCCAAGGCTTCTATGATTTTCTGTAACACCAAAAAAATGGTGGACGAGCTTACAGATGCACTTACAGGAAAAGGCTTCAAGGCGTGCGGACTTCACGGAGATATGAAGCAGGCGCAGAGAAGCTTTGTTATGGATAAGTTCAAGTCCGGCAAAATAAACATTCTTATAGCTACAGACGTTGCCGCAAGAGGTATAGATGTAAGCGGAGTAGATGTTGTATTCAACTATGATCTTCCACAGGACAACGAATACTATATACATCGTATCGGCAGAACAGGAAGAGCCGGAAAGTCAGGCTCTGCCTATACTCTTATAAGCAACAGAAAGCAGATATATGAGCTCAGAGCACTTTCAAAGTACATTAAGGCTGATATCGTAGAAAAAGAGCTTCCTGAAAAAAGCGAAATAATAAACAACAAGATGCAGAAGCTTGTCACAAAAATAACAGCAGCATCTGAACAGCCTCTCAGAGAGGAAGCGGAGATTATTCTGAGTATACTTAACAAGGAAGGATATTCTCCTGAAGAGATAGCAGGAATCCTTATCAATCTCAGACTAAACAAAGAATTCAGAAATATTCCTGAGTTTGAACTCCCTAAGGTAAAAAAATATTCTCCGAAGCATTCAGGAGGAAAGCTTACCAAGGAAAAAGCTTCAAAAATAGAAATATCCGCAGGCAAGCTTCACAGAATAGCGCCTAATTTTATCCTTGGTGCACTTGTTGAGGCTACCGGAATGCCCGGAAGAAGCTTCGGAAAAATAGAAATTTTTGAAAAATACTCTACAGTAGAAGTTCCTGAAGCAGATCTTGAGTTTGTAGTAGATGCAATGGACAATACAAAAATAAACGGAAAAAAAGTATCTGTAAAGCTTTGTGAAAGAAAACCATCAGAAAAATCATTGCGTCACGGTTCGGGTTCAAGAAGAAACGATCATTCAAGAAGAAAAAATCAGGGCGGTTATCACAGAAAGAGAAAATAATATATTTTTTTGAAGGGATATGATTTTTATGGCGGAAAAGACCAAAACAAAACCATCTGATACTCAGCGCGCAAACAACATGCAGCCTAAAAAAAGCATGGTGCTTCGTGTTATAGTTCTGTGCGTTGCAGCGCTTATGTTTGCGGGAGCAATTGTGCTTCCATTCATGTCGGCCGGAATATTCGGATAGGATAAGGGGGAGAGCGTATGCTGAATATAGGCTGTCATCTTTCGATTTCTGACGGATATGAAGCCATGGGACGGGAAGCACTGAGAATAAACGCAAATACTTTTCAGTTTTTCTCAAGAAATCCTCGCGGCGGAAAAGCAAAGGATATTGTACCTGAGGATTCGGTTGCATTAAAGACGCTTATGAGCGAAAACTCGTTTGCACCGATACTTGCTCATGCCTCATATACTATGAATCTTTGTTCAGCTGACGAAAAAGTCAGAGGGTTTGCAAAAACATGTCTTAAAGAGGATCTTCAGAAGCTCATGCTTATTCCGTGCGGACTTTATAATTTTCATCCGGGAAGCCATGTAGGTCAGGGTGTGGAAAAGGGAACAGAGCTTATTTCCGAAGCGCTCAACGAAGCGATGTTTCCTGATATGACAACGACTGTTCTGCTTGAAACAATGGCAGGCAAGGGTTCAGAAATAGGAAGAAGCTTTGAAGAATTAAGAGGTATCATCGACAGAGCTTCTCTGAACGAAAAAATAGGCGTATGTCTTGATACCTGTCATGTTTTTGATGCCGGCTATGATATTGTAAATGATCTTGATGGAGTTCTTTCAGAGTTTGACCGAGTTATAGGAATAGACAGATTAAAAGCAATACATCTTAACGACAGCATGAATCCTCTCGGAAGCCATAAGGACAGACACCAGAAAATAGGTCAGGGAAATATAGGGCTTGATGCGCTTGTCAGAGTAATAAATCATCCTGTGCTCAGAGATCTTCCTTTTTTCCTTGAAACTCCTAATGACAATGACGGTTATGCAGAAGAAATAAAGCTTCTCAGAGAGCGTTATGTGAACTGAGATTGTTTTTATAACAAAAAAATCAAGCCGTTCTCAGCGTTTGTTGAGAGCGGCTTGATTTTAACTTAATAATAATTTTGCGTTTATAAAAACAAAAAGCACCTCATAAGAAGTGCTTTTTTCAATGCGCCTGGAGGGGCTCGAACCCCCGACCTACTGGTTCGTAGCCAGTCACTCTATCCAACTGAGCTACAGACGCATAACTTAAAAATATTAAGTTTAATGAGGTATTGGGGATTCGAACCCCAGACCCTTTGATTAAAAGTCAAATGCTCTGCCAACTGAGCTAATACCTCATCGTGTCTTTGTTTACCTCAGACAACGTTATTAATTATACCACCATTATTTAAAAATGTCAATACTTTTTTTGAAAAAAATTAAAAAAATTTTTTATTCATTTTTCAGGCTTGATTTTCCATAAAATGAATGCAGCCTGATAGTAAAAACAGATACCGTTTCCGGTGTGTTTCAGAAACGGTAATCTGTTCGATATTAGCTGATATGTACGGAGTGACCGCAGTGAACGGATGTGCAAGGTAATATTAATTATAATTTTCAGAAACTATTTTTACGAGTTCTGCAAATTCTTGTTTGTACTTGTCCTGTGATATACAATCAAGGCTGTGGAGGGTTTTTAAAATGTCATTGTATGTAATGCCACCTGAATACTCGCTTCCGCGCAGGAGCATACCAAATTCCGCTACACATGATGCAAACTGCATGTTTTCACTTGGGAAGTCTGTAATGTGATCTTTGCCGACAGGGAACTTTAATATGCTGCTTTCATCAGAGTCGGGTTCTTTGTAGCTTACGCTTACTGTAAGCCATTCATCTGTAAATTCAGATACTGCTTCCGCTTCTTCTTCCGGCTGGTATTTCAGCGGGATCTCATTGCCAACAGGAGTGATTTCATAGAGTGCTGTTACTGTATGTCCTGAACCTATTTCGCCTGCATCTTTAGTGTCATCAAAGAAATCCTGATCGTTCATAAGTCTGTTTTCATATCCTACAAGACGATATTCTGATACATACTGAGGATTGAACTCTACCTGAAATTTTACGTCCTTGGCTATTGTGAAAAGTGTGCCGCCCATTTCTTCGACAAGAGTTTTGCGTGCTTCTGAGATGCTGTCTATGTACGCATAGTTACCGTTGCCGTTGTCTGCAAGAGTTTCCATTTTGTTATCCTTCAGATTTCCGGTACCGAATCCGAGAACAGAAAGATATACACCTGTTTCTCTCTTATAAGTAATAAGCTTTTCAAGATCTTCAACTGAAGAAACACCTACATTAAGGTCACCGTCAGTTGCAAGGATAACTCTGTTGTTACCGTCTTTTATGAAATATTCTTCTGCAAGTTCGTATGCGGTTATGATACCTGCTGCACCGTTTGTAGAACCGCTTGCTTCGAGTGAATAAAGTGCGGAAGAGATTGTTTCGTATTCGTTTCCCGGAGTTCCTGTCAGTAAAACAGCATCATTTCCTGCGTATGTAACGATTGAAACTCTGTCGTTTTCTGTGAGATTTTCAGTAAGCATGCAGAACGCTTCAACCATGAGCGGAAGTTTATCTGCCTCATTCATTGAGCCGGATACGTCGAGCAAAAATACTATGTTTGAGGGAACACGGTCTGTTTCTATTTCCTTGCCCTTAACTCCGATTGAGAGCAGCTTATTGCTTGTGTTCCAGGGGCATTCTGACATTTCTGTTGTTACAGAAAAAGCTTCGTCTGCCGGTGGCGCATAGTTATAGTCAAAGTAGTTTATCATTTCTTCTATTCTTACTGCGTCTGTATCATAAACGTTACCATAGTCATTTATCATTCTTCTGATATTTGCGTATGAAGCGGTATCAACATCTGAAGAAAAAGTCGAGAGTGGATTTGTCGTGACTGATTTGAAAGTGTTTTCAGAAATTACGGAGTATTCTTCATTGTATTCATTATAGTAATAAGAATCATTAGCAGTAGGTGATTCGTATATGCATTCAAAAGATTCATCAGCGCTTGGTGATTCTGATTTGCTGTCCTCATGGCGGGATGGTTCAGATACAATACCAATAGAATAATTCACGTTTGCATCTTGATTTTCACCGCAGGCAGTAAAAGTTGAAATTAAAAGAGCTGATATAAGTGTGCATTTTAAAATATTCTTTTTCATAATAAACATCCTTTCGAATTAAAAAAATGATTGATTTGTTTCTATGGTTAAATTATAATATTTGAAACTTTAAAACGCAATAAAATATGCAAATTGTATATAGTTTGACGATAGATTGTATTGATGAGTTAATTTTTATGTAATATTACGGGGAGATTTTTGATGCGTTGTAATTTTTATGATATAAATTTTTCCTGAGTGTAATATAAAGGGGGATGAAAAACATGAAAATTATTATTAACTCAGACTTCGCACATTAAAAATGACTGTGCGAAGTCTGAGTTAATAAGATAATATCAGCAATGATATCAGATGAAATAGAAATTACATTATCTCAGCTGCTGAAAATATATACAATGTCATCGGTTATTTGTTTTGCTGTGATTTCCTTCATATCCTGCCTCACATTTTTTACTTCTGTTTCCAAAAATATTGTAACATCACTAAAATAATTTTATTGATGTAAAAAACAACATAACTCCGGATAATATCCCTCAAAACTCCCGCCTTAATAATACAAGCGGGAGTTTTCTGATTATATCCTCAGCATCTGATATAAAAAGAATTAATAAAATCTTTTTTATACACATAAAACATATAATAGATAAAACTCACTTTTTACTTTTCT
Source organism: Ruminococcus sp. (assembly GCA_015066815.1). Lineage (GTDB taxonomy): Bacteria > Bacillota > Clostridia > Oscillospirales > Ruminococcaceae > HUN007. Next base: position 21,179 of record SVNR01000007.1, on the reverse strand, counting down.
ATTGAAAAAATCTTCATTATAAGGTATAATTAAATTAATAGAAATTTTTATACGACGTATTTACAAAAGTTACTCATAAACTAAAAAAGAGGTGTTTATTTATGTCAGAAAAAAAATTCACAGTTACACTGCAGCAGATCATAGATGAACTGAAGCTTGAAGAGCTGTATCTTCCTAAGCCGGCAGTAGAAGTTCTTATATCTGAAAACGAAGTAAACCGTCCGGGACTTCAGCTTATGAACTTTTACGAATACTTTAATCCGGAACGTATTCAGGTGTTGGGTAAAACAGAGTTTGCTTATCTCTCTACTATAGGAGAAAAAGAACGTACTGATATTATAAGCAAGCTTTTTTCTACTCATATACCTGCACTTGTTATTACAAGAGATCTCGAGTGCTTCCCCGAAATAATAACTCTTGCGGAAAAGGAAGCTATACCTGTTCTTCTTTCCAAGGACAGCACATCAAACTTTGTAGCAGCACTTATAGCCTTTCTTAACCTTAATCTTGCACCGCGAATTACAAGACATGGTGTTCTTATCGAAATTTACGGTGAAGGTGTTCTTATTCTCGGTGAAAGCGGCGTAGGTAAAAGTGAAACAGCGATAGAGCTTGTAAAGAGAGGCCACAGACTCGTAGCCGATGACGCTGTCGAAATAAGAAAGGTTTCAAACATAAGTCTTGTAGGTACATCACCTGACAATATCCGTCATTTTCTTGAGCTTCGTGGTATAGGTATAATCAATGCACGTCGTCTTTTCGGTGTAGGTGCTGTCAAGGTAACTGAAAAAATAGACCTTGTAGTTGAACTTGAACTGTGGAATCCTGAAAAGCTCTATGACCGTATGGGTATAGACAACGAATATGTATCCATACTCGGAGTAAACGTACCATCAGCAACTATTCCGGTAAAACCCGGACGTAACCTTGCTGTAATTCTTGAAGTAGCAGCTATGAACAACAGACAGAAGAAAATGGGTTATAACGCTGCGCATGAGCTTCTCGAAAGACTCGGTCTCGAAATGACAGGAACAGACAAGATAAAGGATCTATAATTTTTTGGAGGGAAACAATTTGTTTATTGAGTTGGATACACATTTTCATTCTGTTGCATCAACACATGGATACTCTACTGTAAAGGAAATAGCTCAGTCAGCTGCCGAAAAAGGTCTGAAGGGCTTTGCTCTTACAGATCACGGACCTGCGTCCCCTGATTCTCCGCACGTGTGGCACTTCAGAAATCTTCAGGTTATTCCTGATTATATATGCGGCGTTCGTGTTATAAAGGGTGCGGAGGTAAATATCATTGACTATGAAGGCAATATAGATATGTCTGATTTTGACCTGAAGTTTGTGGACTGGGTTGTGGCTTCCTATCATGCACCTGTTATAGAGCCGGCAGAGGATTGTACCGAGGGGTATATCAAGGCCATCATAAACAATCCCTGTATTGATGTTATAGGACATCCGGGTTCCCGCGGGTTTTATTTTGACACAGAAAAGCTCGTGAAGACCTGTAAAGAATACAATAAGTTCATCGAAATAAACGAATCGGCAATTATGCATAAGAAGGATATGGACAGAATATCATATGATCTTCTCAATGCATGTAAAAAGCATTCTGTATCTGTGGTTGTAAACTCGGACGGACATTACTGTGATCTTGTAGGTGATGTCTCAAATTCCGAAAAACTCATAACCGAATTGGAATTCCCGGTATCGCTCATTGCAAACGCTTGTGCAGAAACAATATACGAGCATATTGCAAAAAAAAGAGCAGGTTTTAACAAATAATTTTCCGTTGCTTTGCGTCCTGTATGGTTCTGATAAAACCATACAAGACCGGCGGTTTCTTTAATGGAGTGAGGTTTTTTAATGTCATATATCAACAAACTGGTAGCGTTATGCGACAGACTGGGCTGTGAATGCAGACTGAACGAATCGCTCAGGGAGCATACAACTTTCAGAATAGGAGGAAACTGCAAGGCGGCGGTTTTTTTAAACAGTGAAGAAGCAATAACAGAAACAGTTGCGTTCTGCAGAGAAAACAGCATACGTTTTACTGTTATAGGAAACGGAAGCAACATAATCGCTGAAGACAAATTTTTCGACGGAGTTGTTTTTGTTATCGGAAACGGTTTTTCAAAAATAAACTATATACTCGACGGAGTAGTAGAATGTGAAGCAGGTCTGATGCTCAGCAAGCTTTGCGTTACAATGAAAAATGAAGGGCTTACCGGTCTTGAGTTTGCCTATGGCATTCCCGGAACTGTCGGCGGTGCTCTTTATATGAACGCAGGAGCATACGGCGGACAGATGTCTGATGTTGTAGTATCTGCGGATTATCTTGATATAGACGGCAGCGTCAGAACTATTTTGTGTGAAAACATGGATCTTTCATACAGACACAGTGCTTTTATGAATTCAGGAAGAATTATTCTCAGAGTCCGTATCAGACTTCAGAAGGGTTCTGTCAGTGAGATAGAGCAAAAAATGGAAGAGCTTCTTGGCCGCAGACGTGATAAACAGCCGCTTAACTATCCAAGTGCCGGAAGCACATTCAAGCGACCTGAAGGTGCGTTTGCAGCTGCACTTATAGAACAGTGCGGATTAAAAGGACTTTCTGTAGGTGACGCACAGGTAAGTGAAAAACACAGTGGTTTTATTATAAACAAAGGAAACGCTACCTTTGATGATATAATGGCGCTTGTGGAAAAGGTAAAGGAAAAGGTAAAGCAGGATACCGGATATGAGCTTGAGCTTGAGCCGGAAATATTAAGATAGATCAATAGTTTTATCCTGACATGGAGTGATGAAGGTGCAGTTTATTATAGTTACAGGGCTTTCAGGTTCAGGTAAGTCGAGTGCCATGAATATTCTTGAAGATATAGGCTTTTATTGTATCGACAACCTGCCGCCGCAGCTTATTTCAAAGTTTGTAGATATCTGTCGTGGCGGAAAGCCGGAAAAAATAGCCCTTGCGGTGGATATACGTTCGGGCGATATGTTCTCGGAAGAAATACTTGGTTCACTTGAGCAAATGAAAAACGAACATTTTGATTTCAAGCTGCTCTATCTTGAGTCAAACAATGATGTTATAATAAAACGTTATAAGGAAACAAGAAGAAAGCATCCGCTTGACTCTGAGTTCGACGGCAGTCTTGAAAAAGCAGTATCATATGAAAGAGAAAAATTAAACTGTCTCAGAGAAATAGCGGATTATTATATAGATACATCATATCTGAAGGGCTCACAGTTAAAAGAATCACTTGTAAGTCTTTTTCTGAACAACACTAATGATTCTATTATGATAAAAGTAATGTCATTTGGTTTCAAATACGGCACATCTGCTGAGGCAGATCTTGTTTTTGATGTGCGTTGTCTTCCTAATCCGTATTATGTTCCGGAGCTTAAGCATCAGACTGGAATGAATACTGAAGTACGTGATTATGTTATGAAGTTTGAACAGTCAGGGATACTGATGGAAAAGCTCAAGGATCTTATAGAATTTCTGATCCCTCAGTACATCAAAGAAGGGAAGAGTCAGCTTGTGATATGCTTCGGGTGTACCGGAGGAAAACACAGATCTGTTACATTTACAGAGCTTATATCTGATTTTATTGAAGAAAAGGGATATAACGTACATCGTGCCCACAGGGATATACTGAAAACATAAAAAGGGGTGATAGCTTGTCTTTTTCAAACGAGGTAAAAACAGAGCTTATTTCTGCTGTTACCGATAAGGATAAAAAATTTGCCTGTTTATATGGGCTGATAGTTTTCTGCAACAAAATAACTTCTGATATTATCTGTTTTCAGTCAGAGAACCAAGAAGTTGCTGATGTTTTTTCGGAACTTGTATCCGAAATATTCAGACAATCCATAGAATTTACCAAAGATGTTACCGAGAGAAAAAACGGTACATCTTTGTATTCTTTTACAATAAACGGTTCTTCTCAGGTAAGCAGAATAACGGAGTTCTTTAAAATCTCTCCCGCAAAAAGAGAAATAGACCTGAAAAACATAGACAACAACAGTCTTTCAAACTTTATTGCAGGAGTTTTTCTCGGATGCGGCAGTATTACAAATCCGGAAAACGGGTATCATCTTGAGTTTGTAATAAACTCGGAACAGCTTTGTGACGACCTGACTATTATTCTGAATTCTATTGGCTTTCCGGTAAAAAAAGCAGTACGAAAAAACTTCTATATACTTTATCTCAAGGAAAGCGAAAATATAGAAGACCTTCTGACTTTTATGGGGGCTCAGAGTTCTACCTTAGAAATAATAAACATAAAGATCCTGAAGGACGTCAGAAACAGAGCAAACCGTGTAAGAAACTGCGATGTGGCAAACTGCAACAAAATAAGCGCAGCATCCGTAAGTCAGACTCAGGATATAAAGCTTATTGATTCTGTTATGGGTCTGGATTCTCTTCCGTCCACGCTGCGTGAGATAGCAGTCGCACGCCTTGAATATCCGGAATACAGTCTTAACGATCTCGGAGAAATACTTGATCCTCCCATAGGACGTTCCGGTGTAAACCACAGACTAAAAAGGCTTAAGCAGATTGCTTGTCAGATCAGGGAAGAGGTTGAATAAAATGATTGATTTTGTTCATCTGCATCTCCATAGTGAGTACAGTCTTCTTGACGGAGCATGCAGAATAAAAGACATAGTAAATAATGCTGTCAGACTCGGTCAGTCATCAGTGGCAGTAACAGATCACGGTGTTATGTACGGTGCAGTTGATTTTTTCAACGAGGCAAAAAAAGCCGGCATAAAACCGATAATCGGCTGTGAAGTCTATGTAGCACGCAGAACAAGACACGATAAGGTTCATAAGCATGACTCCTCTCCGTATCATCTTGTTCTGCTCTGTGAAAACAATACCGGATACCATAACCTTATGAAACTTGTTTCTGAAGGGTTTATAAGCGGCTTTTACAATAAACCGAGAGTTGATACGGACCTTCTTGAAAAATACCATGAAGGTCTTATTTGTTTGTCAGCCTGTCTTGCAGGAGAAGTTGCAGTTAATCTTTCGGAAGGAAACTATGAAGCGGCAAAAAAAACTGCTCTTAGTTACCGCAAAATATTCGGAGAGAAGAATTATTATCTCGAGATCCAGAATCATGGTATTCCGGAGCAGAGCAGGATAATTCCGCATCTTATAAGGCTATCGGCTGAAACAGGTATTCCTCTTATAGCGACAAATGACGTTCACTATATTTCAAAAGAAGACGCACGGCTGCAGAAGGTTCTGCTGTGTATCCAGACAGGTACGACTCTGGAAGAGCCTGCGGCTGTTGCGTTTCCTACCGACGAATTCTATATGAAGAGCGGGGAACAGATGATGAAGCTTTTTTCTTCAGTTCCCGAAGCAGTTTTAAACACCGTAAAAATAGCAGAGCGCTGTAACGTTGATATAGAATTCGGAAGAAAGCTTCTTCCGGAGTACAGGCTCAGTTCCGGTGAAGACAAGCTGTTGTTTTTCAAAAAAATATGCTATGAAGGTATGAAAAAGCATTATGGAAGTAATCCGCCGCAAAGTATTATCGACCGTATGGAATACGAAATAAGTGTTATATCTTCGATGGGATATGTTGATTATTATCTTATAGTATGGGATTTTATAAAATACGCTCGTGAAAACGATATACCTGTAGGGCCGGGAAGAGGTTCTGGAGCGGGCAGTCTGTGTGCATACTGTATTGGTATAACGCTTATAGATCCTATAAAATATAATCTCATTTTTGAACGCTTTTTAAATCCACAGAGGGTAAGTATGCCTGACTTTGATATTGGTGCGAGACGTTTCCTTACAGTGGCTTAAAGCCTAAAAAAGGACACCGTATACTTATACGGGAGAACTGCCTGACTGATGATCGGAATGAGGGGGTAACGTCCCGAAGCGATCACCTTGAACTGCGACATGCCGTCGTAAAACGGTATGAAGCTCGCTGAAGTCGGAGGAAGCCGGCCTGTACCGGAGTTTTTTATTACAAAAGCTCCGGCATGGATGGTGATACTCCGGAGGTCTATAAAACACATATGGTCAGAATGTACGTTAAAAACGTGCTGACGAACCTGCGAATGAAAAGTCCTTGAAAAAGAACATATCCGAAAGGTATGGAAGCATTGTTGCTTCGTCCGGTGAGGTCCGGTAAAAATCAATATTATGAAAGACCTTGCGCCGTTACAGGCGGCGGAATCCGGACAGGGCTATAGCAAGAACCTAAGTGTGTATATGTAAAGATAGGTCTGGCGGAACGTCGGAAGCGATAAAACGTGATAGTTGGATGACGAAGAAAAATAAGCGTCCTTAATTTATCGTGAAAGCAGTGGCACGAGCGATGAAGCTTCTGTAACGGAGGCGGAGCAACAGCCACAAGTCAGCGGAAAATGTATATTTTTCAATCTGATATCCGTTGAAAAATATATGGATTCTGCTGATGGAACGCCGTGTGCGGTGAAAGCCGCATGCACGGTGTGGACTGGGGGAAAAGCCGGAGATCATATCAAAAGCTTACCTATCAGTATATTTTTGTGTGGAAAGACGTTCAGAGGTCATTGAATATGTAGCAAAAAAATACGGCGTCGATCACGTGGCACAGATAATAACTTTTGATACAATGCTTGCGCGAAGTGCCATAAGAGATGCCGGGAGGGTAATGGGCATTCCTTATGCTGTATGCGATAAAACAGCGAAGCTTATTTCTTCTGAGCCCAACACGACCATAGAAAAAGCTCTTGAAAAGGAAGAGGAGTTTAAAAAGCTCTATGATTCGGATCAGACCGTACATCAGCTTGTTGATATGGCCCAAAAAATAGAAGGGATGCCGAGAAACACCTCAGTGCACGCAGCCGGTATAATTATTACAAACGAACCTGTAAGTGATTTTGTGCCGCTCAGAACAACAAAGGACTTTATAACAACACAGTATACGACAGCTGTTCTTGAAAGTCTGGGTATACTGAAGATTGATTTTCTGGCACTCAGAAACCTGACTATAATAAACAACTGTATAAAACGGATAAACGAAAACGGAAAAAAAACAGACATAAACAGTATTCCGACTGATGATAAAAAAGTTTATGAAATGCTTTCGAACGGTAATACCATGGGCGTCTTTCAGTTTGAAAGCAAAGGAATATCCTCTCTTGTCATGAAGCTTCGTCCCGGAAGCATAGAGGATCTTACGGCAGCTATCGCGCTGTACCGTCCGGGTCCTATGGAGTCGATTCCTCAGTATATTTTCAATAAACACAATCCGGAAAAAATAACATATGAAACTCCTCTTCTTAAAGAAATTCTGGATGTTACCTATGGATGTATAGTTTATCAGGGTGCGACTTGTTCCCGGTTCAAATAAACAAAGACCGGGCAGTGCTTTCATAAAAAAACTTTTTTTATGAAAGCACTGAACTGATAGTTTTGAAGTAAGGAATGAAAAGGTAACGCTTTCTCTGAAGAGACGCTCATAAAGAGCGTGAAACTTACTCTTTAATACTCCGACATGCATGAAAAAATGTATGAAGCTCGGTGAAGTCGGCAGAAGCAGACCTAAGTCAGAAAAAAATGATACGGTCTGTGATATGCCGGAAGTCTATAAAATGTCTATGGTGAGTATGTCGCAGGACTGACGAACTCGAGAATTAAAAAGTCTATAAAACAACTGTCCGGAAACGAACAGGCCGTATTTACGGTGTCGGTGCGGTAAAGTAAAAAACCTGATTATGAAATACCGTGTTGTGTTACTTGGGCACATCATGCCGGCAGGCTTATATTGAGCACCTAAGGACATCATGTACAGATAAAAACTATCGGAACAAGGAAAAGCGTTGAGTGTCCTGAAAAAAGCATGAGCTTTTTTTCGGGGTATAAGCTGACGAAGAAAAATAAGCAGCCTAATCAACGCCCAAAAGCAGTGTCCGAACCTAAGATGCTTTTGTAATGAAAGTGGAGGAATGGACACAAGTCGTTGTATGTGCAACGATGGAACGCGGTATGCAGGGAAACCTGCACGTACCGTGTGGAGCGGGGGAAAAGCCGGAGACAGTATCAAGGGTTTACCTATCGCTATAGCAGGTAATGGAAATATTCAGAACTCTTGCGGGATATTCATATGGCGGTGCTGATATCGTAAGACGTGCGATGGCAAAGAAAAAGCACGACGTGATGGAGCGTGAACGAAATGATTTCATATACGGGGCAAAAAACGAGGATGGAACTATAAAGTGTACTGGTGCAGTAAAAAACGGTGTTTCCGTAGAAACTGCAAACAGTATATTTGACAGAATGTCTGCCTTTGCATCATATGCCTTCAACAAGTCTCATGCGGCGGCATATGCCTTTCTATCATATCAGACAGCATATCTGAGGTGTTATTTTTTCAAGGAGTATATGGCTTCAATCATGACAAGCTGTCTCGGAAACGGCGGAAAGCTAACAGCTTATATGAACGAATGTGAGGCAAACGGCATAAAAATAATAAAGCCCTCTATAAACGAAAGTAATGTTGATTTTACAGTTGTACCTGACGGGATAAGATTCGGTCTTTCGGCGGTAAAGAATATAGGAAGTGCAGTTGTACGGGAAATCATCAGTGAGAGAAACGAAGGCGGTCCTTTCAGCTCGCTGAGGGATTTTGCAGTAAGAACAAAAAAATCAGGAGTAAGCCGTCGTATGACGGAAAGTCTTATTTGTTCAGGGGCGTTTGACGGAATGCATCTTAACCGTCGTCAGATGCTTGAAAATCTTGATATTCTTCTCTCAACCGAAAACAACATGATCGACGGACAGCTCAACTTATTCGGAGAAGCTCCCTCACAGGAGGATATTCGTATTCCATATGCTGAGGAATACCCGCTCAAGTCGCTTCTTGAGATGGAGCTTGAGTCTACAGGCATGTATATGTCCGGACATCCGCTTATGCAGTATGCGATGTATATGCGGCTTCTGAGGGTGTGTGAAGCATTGGAAATCACAGAAAACACAGGTGGAAGGTTTGCCCCGGGTACTGCTGTATCTTTACTCGGAATAGTAAGTGAATCAAAGCTTCACGTCACAAAAAAAGGCGATAAGATGTGTTTTATTACTCTTGAGGACAGATCCGACAAAATAGAATGCGTTGTTTTTCCGAAAGTTTTTTCAGCCTTCATGAAAAACATCAGTCAGGGTGAGATAATATATATCACAGGAAAAACAGGTGAAAAGGACAGCGGAGGAAATATTATCGTTGATTCTGTTTTTTCAGAGCAGGATTTTATAAACATGATAAGAAGAAAAAAACTCTGTATAAAAACCAGGAGCACAGATGTATCGGAACTAACCGGAATACTATCGCTGACAGGAGACGGAGATACCGATGTCTGTTTCTATCTTTCCGATATGAAAAAAATTTTTATGTCAAAGGAAAAGAACAGGATTTACCTTACTCCCGAAAAATACAATGAGCTCTGTAAAACAATATCGCCTGATGATATAGCTTTAATTTAATAATGTTTTGTTTTAGGGCTTGACAAACTTTTTAAATGTAGTAAAATATATAGTAGCGGAATTTTTGAGAAAAGAAAATTTCACTGATTCTAAATAAACATATATAGTTTTTTTAAAACTGTATTGTAAGACCATATTATATAATAAGCCGGTTGGCAGAATGGAGTATTTTAAATATGATCAAAACTATTGGTGTTTTAACAAGCGGCGGCGATGCGCCGGGAATGAACGCGGCAGTTCGTGCAGTTACAAGAACAGCTATCAGCAGAGGTATCAAGGTATACGGTATCAAGAGAGGCTATAACGGCCTTATCAACGGTGATATGATAGAGATGACTGAGCGTTCTGTTTCAGATATACTTCAGAAGGGCGGTACATGTCTTTATACAGCAAGATGTCCTGAATTCAGAACAGCTGAAGGTGTAGACAAGGCTGTAGAAAAGTGTAAGGAAGTAGGCCTTGAGGGTATAGTTGTAATCGGCGGTGACGGTTCATTCAGAGGAGCAGCTGACTTATCCGCAAAGGGAATACTTTGCATATGCCTCCCGGGAACAATAGACAACGATATATCATGCACAGAATATACTATAGGATATGATACAGCTATGAACACAGCACTTGACATGGTTGACAAGATAAGAGATACAGCTCAGTCACACGATCGCTGCAGCGTAGTTGAAGTAATGGGAAGAAACGCAGGTTATATCGCAGTAAACACAGGTATCGCATGCGGAGCAACAGAGATCATCACAAAGGAAATCCCTTATGATCTTGATGATATTGCAAAGAAAATGCTCGAAACAAGAAAAACAGGAAAGCAGCACTTTATTGTTGTAGTTGCAGAAGGCGTAGGCCACTCAACAGAGATAGCTCAGGTTCTTCAGGAGAAGACCGGTATAGAAGCTCGTGCAACCATCCTCGGACATGTTCAGCGCGGCGGTACACCTACACTCAGAGACAGAGTAGTAGCAAGCCAGATGGGACACTATGCAGTTGAACTTCTCCAGCAGGGTATCGGCAACAGAGTTGTTGCTATGCAAGCAGGAAAGATAGTTGACTTTGATATCAAGGAAGCGCTTGCAATGAAGAAGCCTTATGATGAAGAGCTTCACATGATTGCAAGAGAGATAGCTATCTGATATTTTTTATAAAAATACTCCCGAAGCAGAACATACACCGTTATGGTTTGTTTTGCTCCGGGATTTGTTTTTGATGCACAACGCTGACTGCCAAAGCAGCGTGTATACAGGCAATCAGCAAACGAAAAAGCTTCTTTCGTTTGCTATAAAAAAGGTGATTATGAGGTGTTTGTACTTAAAAATATTTGTGAAAAAGCTTGACATATAAGCACCTTTAATGTTAAAATATAATGAACGTCAAAATAGAACGTCAAAATAAATTTGACGTTCATTATAATTGATATATTTTTATTGCCTTGCACATCCGTTCCGGCGGTCACTCCGTGCATATAGTAAGATACTTTAATTTGAAAAACTATCAAAATAAGAGGTGTAAAAAATGAGCGAAAACAAAAAACTTAAGGTTTCAGAAATAGAAAATCCCGCTCTTATATATGCTATGTATGAGATGAAGGAGAAGAAAACAAAAGAAGCTGAAGCAAAGTTCGTTTCTGAACTGAGAAAAGCTACTTTTATAACTCCTGCTATCGTTGAGGTCAAGGGTGAAGACGGCGAGTTCAAGGTAGCTGATGGTTCATCAAACGGCGGAGATACACGTATAAACTTCATGATGCTCACAACAGAAGACGGCTCAAAGTTCCTTCCTGCTTTTACAAGCATGGACGAAGTACGCAAGTGGCGTCAGGAAGAAAAGCTTCAGACTGTAGTGTGTAATTTTGATCAGTATATCAATATAGTTGCTTCTGATAAAAACGGTCCGAGAGGAATCGTTATAGACGCATTCGGTTCAAACATTCTTATGCAGCGTGAACTCCTCGAGGGAATGAAGGCAGCAGTTGACAAGCAAAGAAACGAACAGGTTTATATAGGTGAACCTAAGGAACATCCGGAGGAGCTTGAAAAAGCACTCACAGAATTTTTCGAAGAAAACAAGACAGTAGAAAAAGCATATATGCAGATGATGAGAAGAGGAGAAACAGTAAGCTTCCTTCTTATTGTTGATCATGATATTCCGGAAGGAACAGACGAAGATCAGCTTAAGGAATTAAGACATACACTGTTTGATGCTATTGCCAAGGTGGCTAAGGGGCATCTTAAGGGAATGTCACTTTCCATTGCAGCGTTTGCTGATGAATTCGGCAAAAAAGCTGTTGATAACAAGTTCCCGTTCTACACAAGATAATATCACTGCGTACAAGTACTGCTTTTAAAAACACATTTTTGTACAGTTAGTGTGTATAATATATGAGATTTTTGGTTTTAATTTGTGCAAGTATACATATTTGTTTTAAATTTAATGATATTTATTAAACTATATTGACAACACAAAAATCTTGTGTTATAATATAAACATAGCAAGAAGAGCAGAGCTGCTCAACTTGAATTAATTTACGAAATTATCTTATAAATAGTGTTTTTCTCATATCTCCTTTAGAACGCCTTGCTCATACGAGTAAGGCGTTCTCCCTTTTATATAGTAAAAAGCAGATTTATAAAACGTCAGGTTTATTATGACATTCACTATAAATCAGTTGCATCCATACTTCAGAGGTCTGAAGCTTTTGTAATAAAATTTTAATAAAAAAAATACAATTTATTTGTTGACCTTGCATTGAAAATAAGGTATTATATATATGTATGCATAATTGTTTTTTGTATTATCTGGAGGTTGACTTTTTTGAAAACATATATTTCTGCTTCAATACTTGGTGCCGATCTGCTTAATCTTGCAAAAGAATGTGACAGACTTAAGGAAAGCAATGTTGATATGCTTCACTTTGATGTTATGGACGGACAGTTTGTAAACAACATTTCGTTCGGATTGCCGGTTCTTGAAAAGCTTACTAAGTACACTGATATTTTTAAGGATGTACATCTTATGATAAGCGATCCGTTAAAATACATAAACGACTTTGTAAAAGCCGGAAGTGATATGATAACGTTTCATGTTGAGAGTGATTCGGATCCCGATGAAACCATCAGTGCAATAAAAAACGCAGGAATAAAAGCAGGTATATCCGTAAAGCCCGGTACTCCTGTTGAGGAGATTTATCCGTATCTTGACAGAGTTGATATGGTTCTTATCATGACAGTAGAACCCGGATTCGGAGGACAGGGTTTTATTCCCGAAACTGCTGAAAAAATAAAAACACTAAAAAAATATATTACAGAAAACAATATCTGCATAGATATACAGGTAGACGGCGGGATCAACAATAAAACAATAGATATTGTTAAAACTGCCGGAGCTAACGTGATAGTTTCAGGAAGCTATCTTTTCAATGCTCAGTCAATGTCTGAGGCGGTAAGCACCCTAAAGTAATACCTGACCTGAAAGCTTGCCTACGGCGTTTTCTTCTATCACACAGACAAAGTATTCTTCTGTTTTTGCTGCGATTATATTATCTGACGAGTATTTTAGTCCGTGAGTAAAAGCTGTATCTATCATACTGTCAGCTTTTTCGCAGTCAAGCTCAATAAAAAGCCTGAAAACATTATTGTGATGATAAAGCCGGCTCGATATACAGTATTCATCAAAGTATCTTTTTATATCTTCCGAAAACCTTATCAGCTTATGAGGATCTGTTGCTTCAAAAATTATAAAGCCTGCTTCCTCATGTGTATTTTCGGTATCATCTGATATACTCAGATCCACAGCTGATATATACAGTATACAGTCCTTGTTTATGCACGAAAAAGCTTCTATATACAGATTTTCGTTGCAGAGGTTTATCCCCAGGTTTGATCTTATTTCACGTAAAACATACATAATAAACTCTTTTGTCCGGCTGTCAGAGCTGTTAAGAGAATCAAAGCTTAGCGCATATTCGCTTAGCTCGTTTTCAGTGATTGAAACCTTTATTGTAAGGCTGCTGAGCTTTTCTATTATCAATTTTTAATCCCCCCGTTTATTTGAGAACGTATGATTAATCAGGTTGTAGAGAACAACAAGTTTATTTTGTGTTTGATAAAAACAACCTTCACGTTTCTCATAATATCATTTCCGACTCAGTTGGTTATATGCGGTTCTGGTTTTATCCTGTATAGCGTTATAATATATATCATACTCTGAAACAGTGTGTTTTGTGCTGTAAAAATAAATAAAAAAGGAGAAAGATTATGAAAAAAAATAAAGGAATGAAAATATACAAGCAGAGAAAAAAAAGAAAAGGAGGAAACAATCAGATTGTTTCTATCCTCGGTACATGTGCTGTTGTATTTGGTGTAGGTATTTTCGGATATTATGTTGTGGCTGTTCCGATATATGATCTTATAAGCACTTCAGACAAAAAACAGGAAGCATCAAATATAGTAGAGACTTCGGATACAGAAACAACAACAGTTACTACATATAAGAAGATTTTTGAGGATCTTGATCTTGATAAGGTTACTGAAGCTTCTACAGCTGTTTCCACTGCACCGGTAACTGAAGTAACAACTGTCAGTACAGAAAAAGTAACTACTGAGGCACCTGTAACAACAATATTAACAGGAGAAATACCTGTTGAGGTGACTACACAGGCTCCGGCAGTTCCTGTATCATCAGAAGTAAAAGGCGGATGCTATTATTTGTCCACAGATGATATATCAAGTGTAAGCGCATTGGTGGATAAGCTTAATAATATAGGCGACTGTTCTTCTGTCGTTGTTCCTCTTAAAACTACAGGAGGCAGTGTAAACTATTCTTCCTCAATTGACTCTGCACGACTTTCCGGTGCAGTCAGTTCAGATGTATCGCTTTATGATATCGTAAGCGTTATCACAAAAAAAGGACTTACACCTATAGCTGAAATAAGCACGATATCCGATAATATTTACCCTGAGACCTACAAAAAATCAGCATATCAGTTTGCTGACGGTTATACAGGTGAATGGCTTGATAACAGAGCTGAGGACGGAGGAAAACCATGGCTTTCACCTTTTTCTTCTGTAACAATAGAATATCTCTCATCTCTCGTAAATGAAATTACAGCTTCCGGTATAAAAAATATTATCTGTACGGATACCTGTTTCCCTCCATTCCGTGAAAAGGATCTGGGATATATAGGTGAGATTGTGCAGTCTGAAACAAGATACAAGGGTCTTACAGACCTCATAAACACACTTGATGATGCCGCCGCTGCAAACGGCGGAAGAGTAATGCTTTCTGTTTCAGCTCCGGATGTAATGAATTCTTCATCTGAGGTTTTCAGACCGGAGGAATTTGGTTCCATGCCAGCTGTGGTTTCAATAAACATGAATGATTTTTCTGGCGAAAACCTGTCAGCAGTACTCAACAAGATCGCTGACAAAACAGGATCAATGAAAGTAGTTCCGTGTCTTATCGCAGACAGCGTTACGGAAAGTGCTTTATCTACTGCAGAAAACACATTCAAGGCATCAGGATATGATTTTTATGTTTTCAAGTAAATAATCCGATATGGAGAAACTAAATCAATCAGCTGATGTGTAAAAAACAAAAATAAATTTATTATAGTGAACGTAAAAACATTTTTTACGTTCACTATAAAAAAGGTCGTATATATATGGAAACAGTATCAGAGCTTCTGAACGGACTTGGGGAGCAGATAGTAACTTTTAAGGGATTTGCTTGTGCTTTCGCAATGCTGTTCATAGATATCTGTGCGTTTATCATTCTTATTATGAGCAGTTCAGAAAAGAAAATGTGCAGAAAAAAATGGCGCAAAAAATTTGAATATATAGCAGTTGTGGACGAACACAGAGTTATTCCAATAGAAAACTCTGAGATTCTGATGGGTCGTCATCGTTCAGCAGATATTCAGTTTCCTGATTTGTCTGTGTCAAGATATCATGCAGTTCTGACGTATTCTGACGGTGTGTTTTTGCTTGAAGATCTAAGTTCAAAATCAGGAACATATCTTAACGGTAAAAAAATAAAATCAGCTGTGGTAAATATCGATGACGAAATAAGAATGGGAGCTGCAGTGTTTTATATAAAGAAAATAAAGGAAGGAACAAATGATAAAAGAAAAAGAGAAAAAAAAGCTTAATTATTTTTTAGTGAAGTTTTTTATTGTGCTCACTCACATAATTCTTCTTGGCACGGTATATCTGAACGGAAGTTATACTTCAGCTATAGAGGTGATCAAGCTTTCTGTTTTTGTACTTGCCTCTGATATAGTGTATTATCTGATTATCGGCTGTCTTGAACAGGACACGTATACTATTGATTATCTTCTTGTCCTGATTGTCAATATCAGCCTGATCTTTCAATCATGTTTCGGTGGAGTGCATTTTAATCTTAAGCATTTTATTACTTTGACTGCCGGGATGATAGCTTATCATGCCGGTTATTTATTTACAAGGAATAGTTTCAGAGCGGAAAAAATGCGTCCGTATTATTATGTCGGTATAGTTATTGTAATATCAGTCATTCTTTTATTCACAGGCGAAAGAAGTATGTGGATAAACATAGGCTCGTTTTCTATTCAGCCATCTGAATTTCTTAAGCCTTTGCTTGTGCTTGCCTGCGCAACCTCACTTGCAGATCAGCAGACCAAGAAAAAAATCGGAATATTTTTTGTTACTCCGAACAACATAGTCATGTTGGTTGCAGCCGGCATCATACTTGTGCTCCAGTGGTGGTGCAGAGACCTCGGCAGTATCCCGATATTTGCCTCAGTTATAGGATGTGCAGTTATAAACCGTATGTTTTATCCCAGAGCAAAGTTTTCAAAAAAGAAGATAGGTTTTCTTGCAGGTATTGTTGGGGTACTGGCGTTTATCGCAATAAAGCTTGCTCCGGGTTACGTAAAGGACAGACTGTATGTGGATATCTGGGCAGACAGGTATGGCAACGGATATCAGCAATGTCAGGCTCTTATTGCTATGGCAGAAGGCGGCTGGCTCGGAAAGGGAGCAGGAGCAGGTGATCTTCACACTATAGCTGCTTATGATACAGATATAGTTTTT
This sequence comes from Ruminococcus sp., assembly GCA_015066815.1. Taxonomy (GTDB): domain Bacteria; phylum Bacillota; class Clostridia; order Oscillospirales; family Ruminococcaceae; genus HUN007. Next base: position 4,604 of record SVNR01000007.1, on the reverse strand, counting down.
TCAGCAGTTTCAGAAGAATGGGGATTGTTTGCCGCAGTTCTGTTTGTTCTGCTTATTCTTATCCTGCTTTCTACAACACTTGTAAACACGCCTAAGTGCTATTATCACGGAACGGTAGCTGTGGGAGTAACTGCTGTTTTTATAGTTCAGATGTCTCTGAACATCTTTGGTTCATGCAATCTTATTCCTTTTACAGGAGTCACACTTCCGCTTCTTTCGAACGGAGGAACTTCTATGGTTACAAGCGGTTTGCTTATCGGCATGCTGAAGGCTTCCCAGAACCCTGTGTTTATAAGAAACATTGTTGAAATATCAGCTGCCTCGCCAACCGAAAGGAGAACAGTAAAATGAGAAGCATAAAAAGAAATCTTGGTTTAATAACTCTTATGCTGACATTGTTTCTGGCAGGCATGTTCGTTCTTGTATATACGATATACACCGAATCTTCGTTTTATATTCTGAACTCCGATAGTGCTGATCTCGGAAAGGTTTATGACAGAAACGGTGATGTTCTTTTTGATAAAAACGCAGTTCCTGACACTTACGGATATGATCATTTTACAGATGTTGCGAACTTTATCGGAAACGACAGCGGACAGATGACAAACACTCTGGTTTCTCAGAACCTGACGCTTTTAAACAACTATTCTTTTTCTATAGGCGAAAAAGGAAAAGACGGTCAAAGCGCTATATATACAACTATTGATCATAACGCAAACAAACGGGTGTACGATTCCTTCGGCAATAAAAACGGTGCGGCGATAGCGTATAATTACAAGACAGGCGAGATACTTGTCTGTACAAGCCGTCCGGGGTTAAATCCATTCGGAGGGTATTCAGAACTTGAAGAGGGGAGTCTGCTTTGCAAGGCTTTTTATAAGTTCGTTCCCGGCTCTACACAAAAAATACTCACATTGATAGCTGCCAGAGAAAGCATGGGCGAGCCTCTTCTTGAATCAAAACAGTATAACTGTGACAGTGTTTTTCATAACACAAGCGGACAACCGATATATTGTCATTATACTTCCGGTCATGGTACACAGCATATTATAAACGCATTCGCAAACAGCTGCAATCCTTTTTTTGCGCAGCTTGTTGAAGACAGTGACTTTAATATGGAGCTTGCCACGACCTCATTAAAAAAGCTCGGTTATTCGGTAAACAAGTCAGCTCCGTATAAGCTTGAAATAAACAATATTTCAGTAGAGACCGCGTCAACCACTCTTACTGACAAGTATGACTTTTCTACTCAATGGGGATTTATCGGGCAGGGTGAAACCATGATAAGTCCATGTATGCTGATGATGTGGCAGAGCGCTGTTGCAAACGAAACCGGAAAATCAACTCTTCCATATATGATAGATCATATAACAGATGTGAACGGAACAAGTGAGGATATGAAGAAAACTGATTTTTCCTCTCAGTTTTTTTCAGGAGAAACAGCTTCCTATGTAAAAAATATAATGATATCAAACGGAGAACGATATAACGGATCTATACCCGGGTATACTCTCGCTATAAAAAGCGGTACTGCTCAGATAAAAAACGGTGATGAAGAAAACTCGCTTCTTACAGGCTTTGATACTAACCCTGAACATCCGATAGCATTCTGTGTGCTTATCGAAGACAGACATCCGGGGGATATCACAACAGAACACATAGTACACACACTGCTCTCCGCACTGCCATAAGATGAAAACAACAAAAAATTGATAAAACATCTGATAAAAATTGTTGACGAATGATAAAAAATTTCGTATAATTAAAGTAGGTATATTTCTGAAACTACAGACGTAAAAAATGTTTTTACATTCACTATAATAAATATTTTTCTATTGCCCTGCACATAAGCTTAGTGCATACGGGCTGATAGTAAACGCAAAACAAAAGCTTTCGTTTGCTATATATTTATAAAACATAGAGGTGAACAGATGGATAACAATGCTTTTATCAAAAGTTGCTTTGAATCATACGATGAAAATTTTACATGGTATATTCCGGATGAAGATGAAAAAAAATCAATAAAAGAAGAACTTATAAAAGAAACGGAAAAGAATCCGCACCTCCATATCAACAAGTATCAGGTAGAGGAGATCGTCCCGCTTGTAAAGCACAAGGTAAGAAACGATATTATGTTTTCGCTTCCTGGCGGTGAGTGTGTAATAGCGCATCTTGTATACGAAAACTTAAATGCTGATGATCTGCATTTTGTTTTCTTCAGCAATTGTCAGTCGGCGTTAAAGTATATACATAAACAATACCGTATAGAATTCCTTGGAGAAAACGAGTTTGTGCTCTCCTCTAAGGATAAAACTGAGATAGTGTTGTTTTCTCTTCAGTTTCTGCTTTCCTTTATGCTGCCTCAGAACCTCAGAGGAATAGTTGTTGTTGGTTTTGGAATAATACTATATGCGATGATATTGTATGACTGGAAAGAAAGTGGTTTTAATATCATAAGAGACAGAAAGCTTGAACACAGCAAGGTTATACCGCTGTTAAGATATCAGATAGCATATATTGCGATAATAACAATAATGCTCATAGTAGGTATACCTCTTTCGATAATTTCAGGATTAAACGTATGATAGGAGAGATTTTGCTGTGAATAACACGATTCAACAGATAATAGATTCCGGTGGTCCGGTCATCACTTTGCCGCCGGGAGAGTTCAAGGGGCCGTTTTATATCAAGTACCCGTGTGTTGTAGAGGGTAACAATACAACTCTGTGGAACAATCGGGAAACAGTGCTTTTTATCGAATCTGACGGTGTTACTCTGAAAAATCTTCGTGTAGAGCTCATAAACAGCGAGGATAAAACTTATTCTGTTTGCTCGTCTGCCTATACAATGACTGAAAACGTCGAAATAATAGGCAGGACATCGGGGTTTGGAGAAGAAGATTGTGTTCCTTACATGACAAAACAGCTTCATCTCGGAAAGTTCAGAGCAGATACAGAAAACACATTTGTTTTTGAAGTTTACTCTGCAGGGGATTCATCACTTTGTACGGATGTCAAGGATATAGAGCTTGAGCCGACTGTATTAAAAAACGGAATAAACAAAGTAAAGCTTACAGTTTCTCCTTTAAGTACAGGAACGCTTCTGTACGGTGATATCATTATTCGTTCAAGATTCTCCAGAAGATTTTATATAAACGGAAGAGCGTCTGACAGTGCTGAAATAATCCGGGATAAGTCCATAAGCCATATAGATGAAAACATTATTTATAAGCCTGATCCTGTTGAAGCAGTAGTCAGCACAAACAAAAAGCAGACGATACGCTCAGCAGCACCCAGAACACCGATAGATAATGTGCAGGAAAAAATTCCCGTACCGCAGGGAGTACATATTCTCACACGTGGAGAGAGAATAAGCATAGACAGGTATGCCTCGGCACCTATGAAGGTCTATATGGGATACAGAGCGCTGTTCAAACAGATAGATATCGATCCGTATGCATTTATGCTTGATTCATCAGGAGTGACAAGCTGTGACGATGATTTTGTCTTTTTTGGAAATACAGATACTCAATGCGGCGCATTGTTTTTTAACAGCGATAAGTCTATAGACATAGATTTACGAAGGGTTCCGGAGCATATAAAAAGAATTTCTTTTGTATACTCCATATATCAGCCGGATCACAATGACAATTTTTCTAAGGTAATGGATCCATATATTTCGATTATGCAAAAAAATTCCGAGATAGTCCGTTATACGGCTTCTGAACTTTTTGCGGAAACAACAATTATTTTTTTGGAAATGTACAGACACAACACAGAATGGAAGCTGAATACCATAGGTCAAGGATATAGAGAGGGATTAAAAAGACTTTGTGCAAACTATGGACTTATAGTTTCATAAACAAGCATATGAAAAAAGGATGATAACAATATGAACAACATTAAGCTCAGTCTTCTCAAACCATTGTTGTTTGCGATATCGGTGATATGTCTCAGTGTATTGAAGATGAAAAAAAATAAACAGAAGATTAAGGAAAAACGTGATACCAGAATTCAGAACAAAAAATGTTTATAAGCAAGCTAAAAAATATCCGGTCATGAACGCAAGTCCATGACCGGATATTTTTTAATATTCATATAAAACTATAGAACCGTATCAGGAAACAACTCCGAGTGTAATACCTGAAATGTAAACTATACGAATTTTTCATTTTAAGTTCTAAAGTAAATCATAATACCTGTTAAAACCGGATAAAACTACATAATAATTAAATAAAATCCAGAAAATATATTACTTATTAACAAACTCAAAAAAATAAAGAAAAAAACAAAAAAAAGTGTTGACAAAGGGAGGGTAGCATGCTATAATAATAAAGCTGTCGAACGAGAGGACAAACGAACGACAGAAAGAAAACTAAGTATCTTGAAAATTGAACAATGCACTATAACAAAACCCTTGAAGATTCTTTGAGAGTAGATACTCTTGAGAATTAGTTAAGAGAAGTCAAGCAGAGACTAAAAAACTGCAAGCTAAGTATTCTGAAAAAGAGTACAGGAAAGATATCAAAGCTTAAGGGCTTTAATATACAAACTTTATAAAGAGTTTGATCCTGGCTCAGGATGAACGCTGGCGGCACGCCTAAC